>NZ_JAAGPM010000157.1:0-17365 GCF_017104865.1 Burkholderia sp. Ac-20349 | reverse complement strand
AACCGGTCACACCCCTTTCCATACACGACGCGCTTCCGACCTGCCTGCCGGGGCCGCCGCACACGAAATTCCGCCCTCCCCGGTTTGAAACGGTCGCCGCCACCGGTGCGCAACGCACCGCGCGCCAACCGTGCCCATAAAACAGGGCCGCACCGCCCGGCCCCGCGCCGCGCGGTTTCCGTAGAAACCCTGTCCTCAGAGGGAACCCTCTACGCTCCCCCCTCGCCTAGCGCGTGGCGATTGCGTAGGCTGTTGGCCTGACTGATATCTACAACGGGCCACACGCCCGGCCTCACGGCTTGCAGGGGAAAGAAGGAGACACGCCCATGCGATTCGACGTCGAATTGCTTCTGCTCGCGCTGGCGCCCGTCTTCCTGCTCTGCATCGCGTGGGAGGCCTGGCACCTCGCCCGCACTCGTGCGCAGGACCATGTCTATGCGTGGCGCGACACGCTGTGCAACGCGGCGCTCGCGCTGATGCACCAGGGCGCCGACAAGCTCGCATGGCTGTTCGTGATCCCCGTTTATGCGTACTGCTACCAGCACTATCGCCTGGTCACGTGGCACGACGGCTGGCTGTCGTTCGCAGTGCTGTTCGTCGCGCAGGATTTCCTCTACTACGTGTTTCATCGCGCGAGCCATCGCGTGCGCTGGCTGTGGGCCGCGCACGTCGTGCACCACTCGTCCGAGCGGATGAATTTCTCGACCGCGTTCCGCCAGAGCCTGATGTACCCCGTCGCGGGGATGTGGGTGTTCTGGCTGCCGCTCGCGTTCGCCGGCTTTCCGCCGCAACAGGTCGTCGGCATCGTGCTGATCAACCTCGCGTTCCAGTTCTTCGTGCACACGCAGGCGATCGGCAAGCTCGGCTGGCTCGAATACGTGCTGAACACGCCGTCGATCCACCGCGCGCATCATGCGCGCAATCCGCGCTATATCGACCGCAATTACGCAGGCGTCCTTGTGATCTGGGATCGCCTGTTCGGCAGCTATGTCGAGGAAACGCCCGACGATCCGCCGCAGTACGGGATCGTCGAACGGCTCGGCTCGAACAACCCGCTCGTCGCGACGTTCCACGAGTGGCTATCGATGGCCGGCGACGCGTTGCGCGTCGACGGCTGGCGCAACAAGCTGCGCGCGATTTTCGGCCCGCCTGAATGGGCGAGCGCTTATCATGCGCAGATTGCCGAGGCCGCGAACCCCGATCCGCGCACCGTGCCGCTTGCGGCTGCGCGCGACCAATAAACCGTTTCAGCCAACGGCCGCCGCGCAGCCCGGAACCGAGCAGGCACGCGGCAGATGAGAAACACATCAGGCCATATCTACGAGGAGATCGAACGATGCAGACACAACAACACGCACCTACCCGCACCCGGCAACGCATGCTGCGCACCGCGCAAGTCGCGATCGCCGGCGCCGCGCTCGCGCTGCTCGCCGCGTGCGGTGGCGGCGGTGACGACAACAACAGCGCGTCGAACACGCCGCCGTCGGGCGTGAAAATGCAGATCGTGTCGTTCGGTGACAGCCTGTCCGACGCCGGCACCTACTCGCAGATCAAGCTCGGCTTCGGCGGCGGCCGCTTCACGACGAACCCCGGCCAGGTGTGGACGCAGGACGTCGCGCAGTATTACGGCGACACGCTGCAGCCGGCCAACCAGGGCGGTTTCGGCGTGCCGCTGCAGGCCACCGGCGGCCTCGGCTACGCTCAGGGCGGCGCACGCGTGACGCAGCAGCCGGGCATCGGCCACGCGGACGCGAGCGTGCCGAACGCGGACTACGCACAGGCGACCACGATGCCGATCGCCGACCAGGTCAAGCAATACGTGTCGCAGCACGGCAGCTTCAACGCGGGCCAGATCGTGCTGCTCAACGGCGGCGCAAACGACATCTTCTATCAGGTCGCGGCGCTGCAGGCGGGCGCGATCACGCCGACGCAACTGCAGCAGAACATCGGGCTGGCCGCGCAGCAGCTTGCCGGCATCGTTCAGCAGATCGTCGCCGCCGGCGCGACCCACGTGTTCGTGTCGAACGTGCCGGACATCGGCGGCACGCCGCTCGCGCTGCAAGGCGGCTCGCAGACGACCCTCACGCAACTGTCGATGCTGTTCAACGGCACGCTCGCCGCGACGCTGCAGGCGCTCAAGGTCGATACGACCAAGTTCGTGCTGATGGACACGTTCACGTGGCAGGACGGCATCCTCGCGAACTACCAGGCGAACGGCTTCACCGTATCGAACACCGATACCGGGTGCAACCTGAAGGCGATGGTCGCGGCAGCCACGCAATACGGCGTCGCGAACGCAACCGCATTCGGCTCGTCGCTGTTCTGCTCGCCGCAGACCTACACGGCCGCCAACGCGGACCAGACCTACATGTTCGCCGACACGGTCCACCCGACCACGCATCTGTACGCGCTGTTCGCGCAGTTCGTCCAGTCGAAGATCGCGGCGTCGGGCGTCGGCAAGTAAGCCGCCGGCCACGCGCCCAAACGAAAACGCCCGACCGGTTCGCCGGTCGGGCGTTTTTTCATGCGCGGGGCAACCGGCGCGGCGACGGTCGCGTCAGCCGCGCACCTTCGTCATTCGGTCGCTTCGAACGCCGCGGCCGCACGGCCGAGCCGGTCGTTGACCGCGATCCATTCGACGGTCTCGGGCAGCTTCTCGACGAGAATCCGCGCGACCTGCGCGTGGTCGAGCGCACGCAGCATCCCGTACAGCTCACGCGCATACGCGGACGGATCTTCCGGCGCCGCGACGAAATGCACGCCGTCGGCCTGCGCCCAGCGTCCCGCGCGCGATGCGCGTGCAACGAGCGCGACGCGTTCGCCGTCGGTCTGCGCGGCCGCGAGCAACGGCTCGAGCGCATCGAACGGCAGCAGCGCGAGCGGCGTGCGCGGCGCGTAATGCGCTTTCAGCGTGCCCGACGCACGCGGCGCGGTCGCATCGCTGCCGTCCGGCAGCCGCGGTGCGCGACCGAGCACGTCGGCGATCTGCTGCGGCGTCACGTGGCCCGGACGCAGCAGCGCCGGGAAGCCGCGCGACAGGTCGAGAATCGTCGACTCGATACCGACTTCCGATGCGCCGCCGTCGAGCACGTGCACGGTGTCGCCAAATTCGTCGCGCACGTGCTGCGCGGTGGTCGGGCTCACATGGCCGAACCGGTTCGCGGACGGCGCGGCCACGCCGCCATGTCCGCCCCGCCGCGCACTGAACGCGGCCAGCAGCGCCTGCGCGACCGGATGCGACGGGCAACGCAGCCCGACCGAATCCTGCCCGCCGCTCACGGCGTCCGGAATGCGCGCATGGCGCTTCAGGATCAGCGTCAGCGGGCCCGGCCAGAACGCATCGATCAACGCCTGCGCGTCGGCCGGCAGCGCGTCGGCCCAGTAGCCGGGATCGCCGCCCGGCGGCAGGTGCACGATCACCGGATGATTCGCGGGCCGCCCTTTCGCCGCGTAGATGCGCGCGACGGCCTCGGGATTCGCCGCGTCGCCGCCGAGCCCGTAGACGGTTTCGGTCGGAAAGGCGACGAGCTGGCCCGCGTCGAGCAGCGCGGCGGCCGCGTCGATCTGCGCGGCCGTCACGGAGTTCGGGAGATCGATGGACATCGGCTGGCGCCTCAGTCGAGCGGCACGCGCAGCAGCTGCGCGCACGCGGTGGCCGCGGCAACGGCTTCGTCGCGCGTTTCGGCCGTGAAGTTCACATGGCCCATCTTGCGGCCGACGCGCGCGTCTTCCTTGCCGTACAGGTGCAGGTGCGCGGCCGGCATCGCCGCGACCGTGTCCCACGGCGGCGTGACGGCATCGGCCGCCGCACCGTTCGGGAACCACACGTCGCCGAGGATGTTCAGCATCGCGGCCGGCGAATGCTGGCGCGGGTTGCCGAGCGGCATGCGCGTCATCGCGCGCACCTGCTGCTCGAACTGGCTCGTGGCGCACGCGTCGACCGTGTAGTGGCCGGAGTTGTGCGGGCGCGGCGCCATTTCGTTCGCGACGAACGAGCCGTCTTCCAGCACGAAGAATTCGACGCACAGCACGCCGACATAGCCGAGCGTATCGGCGATCCGCACGGCCGCCTGCTGCGCCTCTTCGACGCGCGCGGCATCGGCCGCCGGCGCCGGAACGACCGTCAGCGCGAGAATGCCGTTGTGATGCACGTTCTGCGCGAGCGGGAACGCGGCCGAGCGGCCGTCCGCGCCGCGCGCGATCAGCGCCGACACTTCGTATTTCAGCGGCAGGCGCTTCTCGAGCACGCACGGCACGCCGTTCAGCGCCGCATGCGCGTCGCGCGCTTCCTGCGCGGTGCTCACGCGCACCTGGCCCTTGCCGTCGTAGCCCAGGCGCGCCGTCTTCAGGATGCCCGGCAGCACCGCGTCGAGCGCAGCATCGTCGAGCGCGGCGAGTGCCGCCGACGATTCGATCACGACGTGCGGTGCAACGGGCACGCCCGACGCTTCGATGAAGCGCTTCTCCGCGATCCGGTCCTGCGCGACCGCGACGCAGCGGCCGGCCGGCGCGACGAAGGTCGTGCGCGCGAGGCAATCGAGGCTCGCGGCCGGCACGTTCTCGAACTCCGTCGAAACAGCCTCGCACAGGTCGGCCAGTTCGGCGAGCGCGGCTTCGTCGTCATACGCAGCGCGCAGGTGGCGGTCGGCGACCGCGCCGGCGGGGCTCGTCGGATCGGGATCGAGCACGGCGACGCGATAGCCCATCGACTGGGCGGCAAAGCAGAACATGCGGCCGAGCTGGCCACCGCCGACCATGCCCAGCCACGCGCCGGGCAGGATCGGGGAAACGGAATCAGGAGTTGCGGTCATGTCAGTGGTCGGTCGCGGCGGGCGCTGCCCGCCGCAGTGGGGAGGTCAGGCAGCCGCGACGCGCGGCCGCCGGTGCGCCGTCATTCCAGCGGCGGCAGCACCATCGCGTGCGCGGCTTCGTTCTGGCGCACGCGGAACGCGGCGAGCCGGTTCGCATAGTCGACCGAGTTGCCGGACAGGATCGACACCGCGAACAGCGCGGCATTCGCGGCGCCGGCCTCGCCGATCGCGAACGTCGCGACCGGCACGCCTTTCGGCATCTGCACGATCGAGTGCAGCGAATCGACACCCTTCAGGTACTTGCTCGCGACCGGCACGCCGAGCACCGGCACCGTGGTTTTCGCGGCCAGCATGCCGGGCAGGTGCGCGGCGCCGCCGGCGCCCGCGATGATCGCGCGCAGCCCGCGCTCACGCGCTTTCTCCGCATAGTCGAACATTTCGTCGGGCATCCGGTGCGCGGACACGACCTTCGCTTCGTACGGCACGCCGAATTCCTGCAGGATGGCAACCGCATGCTTCATCACGTCCCAATCGGAACTCGAACCCATCAGCACGCCGACGAGCGGCGCGCTGTGCGTGTGGGCAGTCTGAACTTCGCTCATGTGTTCTGATCCCCGCTCAGGCGAGCGCCTGGCCCGTGATGCGCTCGAGCGCTTCCTGGTACTTCGCGGCCGTCTTCTCGACGACGTCGGCCGGCAGCGCCGGCGCCGGCGCCGTCTTGCCCCACGGCTGCGCCTCGAGCCAGTCGCGCACGAACTGCTTGTCGAACGACGGCGGGTTCGTGCCGACCTGGTACTGGTCGGCCGGCCAGAAGCGCGACGAATCGGCCGTCAGCGCTTCGTCCATCAGGTACAGCTTGCCGTGGTTGTCGAGGCCGAATTCGAACTTCGTGTCGGCGATGATGATGCCGCGCGTCGCCGCGTAGTCGGCCGCTTCCTTGTACAGCTTGATCGAGATGTCGCGGATCGTCGCGGCCAGCTCGGTGCCGATGCGGCGCTCGGTTTCCTCGAACGTGATGTTCTCGTCGTGCTCGCCCATCTCGGCCTTCGCGGCCGGCGTGAAGATCGGCTCGGGCAGCTTCTGCGCGTTCTGCAGGCCTTCCGGCAGCTGCACGCCGCACACGGCGCCCGACGCCTGGTATTCCTTCCAGCCGCTGCCGGCCAGGTAGCCGCGCACGACCGCTTCGATCATGATCGGCTCGAGTCGCTTGACGACCACGCCACGGCCCTTGACCTGCTCGACCTCGTCGGCCGCGACGACCGCTTCCGGCGCGTCGCCCGTCAGGTGGTTCGGCACGATGTGCGCGAGCTTGTCGAACCAGAAGTTCGCCATCTGGTTCAGCACGCGGCCCTTGTTCGGAATCGGCTCGCCCATCACCACGTCGAATGCCGACAGACGGTCGGTCGTGACGATCAGGAGCTTGTCGTTGCCGACCGCGTAGTTATCGCGGACCTTGCCGCGACCGAGGAGCGGCAGCGAGCGGAGCGTGGATTCGTAGAGGGTAGACATCGTCTTTTCGCAGATAAGGAGCCAAACAAAAAGGGAAACGCCGTTCCCCGCGGCAGGCGGGAACGGCGGTCTTGCAATACGTCGGCGAACCGGCCGGGCGACAGCGCCCGGGCGGTTGCCGGCCGGCCCTCGTTCGGCCGGACGGAACGGCTGCGGGGTCGGATCAGATCCGGCCGGACAGCCTTGCCGTTGCCTTTCGGCGCGGCAATCGTACTACAGTCTTAGCGCACGACCTGTGCGAGCGCACCGGACTTGTACTGCTCGGCGATCTTGTCGAGCGACACCGGCTTGATCTTGCCGGCCTGGCCTTCGCAGCCGAACGCGAGGTAGCGGTCGACGCACACCTGCTTCGCCGCTTCACGCGCGGGCTTCAGGTAGTCGCGCGGATCGAACTTGCCCGGGTTCTCGAACAGGTAGCGGCGGATCGCACCGGTGATCGCGAGACGCAGGTCGGTGTCGATGTTGATCTTGCGCACGCCGTGCTTGATGCCTTCCTGGATTTCCTCGACCGGCACGCCGTAGGTTTCCTTCATGTCGCCGCCGAATTCACGGATCTCGGCCAGCAGTTCCTGCGGCACCGACGACGAACCGTGCATCACGAGGTGGGTGTTCGGAATGCGCGCGTGGATTTCCTTGATGCGCTGGATCGACAGGATGTCGCCCGTCGGCTTCTTCGAGAACTTGTACGCGCCGTGCGACGTACCGATTGCGATCGCGAGTGCATCGCACTGCGTGAGCTTCACGAAGTCGGCGGCCTGCTCCGGATCGGTCAGCAGCTGCTCGCGGGTCATCGTGCCTTCCGCGCCGTGGCCGTCTTCCTTGTCGCCCTTCATCGTCTCGAGCGAGCCGAGCACGCCGAGTTCTGCTTCGACCGTCACGCCGATCGAGTGCGCCATCTCGACGACCTTGCGCGACACGTCGACGTTGTATTCGTACGACGCGACCGTCTTGCCGTCGGCTTCGAGCGAACCGTCCATCATCACGCTGGTGAAGCCGCTGCGGATCGCGGCCATGCAGACCGCCGGCGACTGGCCGTGATCCTGGTGCATCACGACCGGGATGTGCGGATACGACTCGACCGCTGCTTCGATCAGGTGGCGCAGGAACGGCTCGCCCGCATACTTACGCGCGCCGGCCGATGCCTGCATGATCACGGGTGCGCCGACCTGGTCCGCCGCCGCCATGATCGCCTGGACCTGCTCCAGGTTGTTCACGTTGAAGGCCGGCAGGCCGTAACCGTGCTCTGCCGCGTGGTCCAGCAATTGACGCATTGATACGAGAGGCATTGTGGAACTCCTTGGAATGAAAACCGGTGCGCCCTGACGCCGGCGCGGCGCTCGCTCCCGTTCGAACCCGGGGTGGCGCGGCGCGGCTGAGCGTCGAATAGCCGCATTTTATCGCGAAGCGCCTCCGATTCCGACCGCCCGGTGGCGCCCACTCGCAATTTGTTACGTTCGCACGGCACAAAGCGGGCAAAAAAAGAAAAAAAACCGCGCGGGGCATGCGACCCCGCGCGGCTTTCGTCAAAAATCGGGGCCCGATTGCCTCGGCCGCCGGTTTTTGGGCCGGGCAGCTGCCCGGCCGGTGCTCAATAGTGCTCGCCGACCCGCACGATCTTCAGCGTGTTGGTGCCGCCCGCCTGCCCCATCGGCTCGCCGACGGTCAGCACGACCATGTCGCCGTGCTGCACGTAGCCCTGCTTGACGACGATTTCGAGCGCCGCCTGCAGCGCCGAATCGCGGTCGCTGTTGAAGTCGACGTGCAGCGGCGTCACGTTGCGGTACAGCGCCATCGTGCGCTCGCTGCCGACGCGCGGCGTCAGCGCGAAGATCGGCACGTGCGTGTAGTGGCGCGACATCCACAGCGCGGTCGCGCCCGATTCGGTCAGCGCGACGATCGCCTTCGCACCGAGGTGGTACGCGGTGAACAGCGCGCCCATCGCGATCGACTGGTCGATCCGCGTGAACGTGCGGTCGAGGAAATCCTTGTCCAGCTCGACGTGTTCCGACTTTTCCGCCTCGACGCACACGGCCGCCATCGTCTCGATCGTGACGACCGGGTACTTGCCGGCGGCCGTCTCGGCCGACAGCATCACCGCGTCGGTGCCGTCGAGCACCGCGTTCGCGACGTCCGACACTTCCGCGCGCGTCGGCACCGGCGCGTGGATCATCGATTCCATCATCTGCGTCGCGGTGATCACGAGCTTGTTCGACTCGCGCGCCATCCGGATCATGCGCTTCTGCAGCGCCGGCACGGCCGCGTTGCCCACTTCCACCGCGAGGTCGCCGCGCGCGACCATGATGCCGTCGGACGCGTCGAGAATGCTCTGCAGCGCCGGAATCGCTTCCGCGCGCTCGATCTTCGCGATCATCTTCGGCTTGATGCCGTACGGCGCGCCCGCGATGTTCGCGAGCTGGCGCGCCATTTCCATGTCGGTCGCGTTCTTCGGGAACGACACGGCCACCAGGTCCGCGCCGAGCGACATCGCGGTGCGGATGTCTTCCATGTCCTTCGCGGTCAGCGCAGGCGCCGACAGGCCGCCGCCCTGGCGGTTGATGCCCTTGTTGTTCGACAGCTCGCCGCCCACCTTGACGATCGTGTGGATCTCGTCGCCGAGCACGCGCTCGACGGTCAGCACGATCAGGCCGTCGTTCAGCAGCAGCAGGTCGCCCGTGCGCAGGTCACGCGGCAGTTCCTTGTAGTCGAGCCCGACGCGCTCGTCGTTGCCCATCTCGCAGCCCGCGTCGAGGATGAAGGACTGGCCCGGCTCGAGCGTCGTCTTGCCGTTCTCGAACTTGCCGACGCGGATCTTCGGGCCCTGGAGGTCGGCCATGATCGCGATCTCGCGGCCGACCCTGCGGGCGGCCTCGCGCACCATCTCGGCGCGCTGGCGGTGATCGTCGGCCGTGCCGTGCGAAAAATTGAGCCGCACGACGTCGAGGCCCGCCTGCATCATCTGCAGCAGAATCTCCGGCGAACTGGAAGCCGGGCCGATCGTGGCGACTATCTTGGTGGCGCGCTGCATGAAACTCCTCATCTGGATCAAGGTGGATGCGCTGGGTGAAACGCTGCGAGAGCCGGAAGCGGCAGGCCCAGCGGCGGCCGTTCCGGGGGGCGTGCCGGTGCTTGCGCCCGGCATCGCTTTGTTCTGAATCTCGTGGTGCTGCTCGGCCGCGTCGCCGGCGGCCGCCGGTGCGCGCGGGGCGGTGTTCGCCCGCGCGGGCGCGCGTTTGCGCTTGCCCGCGCCGGCCGGCTGCTCCGCTTTCGCGGAGCGCGCGGCCTTCGTCACCCCTGCGCGCGCCGCCACGCTCAGGCCGCCCGCGTTTCCAGCACTTCCACTGCCGGCAGCTTCTTCCCCTCGAGGAACTCGAGGAAGGCACCGCCGCCCGTCGAGATGTAGCTGACCTGGTCATGGATGCCGTACTTCGCGATGGCCGCGAGCGTGTCGCCGCCGCCCGCGATCGAGAACGCGGACGATTTGGCGATCGCTTCCGCGAGCGTCTTGGTACCGTTGCCGAACTGGTCGAACTCGAACACGCCGACCGGGCCGTTCCACACGATCGTGCCGGCCTTCTCGAGCTGGCTCGCGAGCGCCTTGGCGGTATCCGGGCCGATGTCGAGGATCATGTCGTCCGCTTCGATGTCGGCGACCTGCTTCACCGTGGCCACGGCCGTCGGCGAGAATTCCTTGGCCGTCACGACGTCGGTCGGGATCGGCACCGATGCGCCGCGCTCGCGCGCTTCGTCGATGATCGCCTTCGCTTCGTTGACGAGGTCGGCTTCCGCGAGCGACTTGCCGATCGACAGGCCGGCCGCGAGCATGAACGTGTTCGCGATGCCGCCGCCGACGATCAGCTGGTCGACCTTGCCGGCCAGCGACTTCAGGATCGTGAGCTTGGTCGACACCTTCGAGCCGGCGACGATCGCCACCAGCGGGCGGGCCGGGTTGCCGAGCGCCTTGCCGAGCGCGTCGAGTTCGGCGGCCAGCAGCGGGCCCGCGCACGCGACCGGCGCGTACTTCGCGATCCCGTGGGTGGTCGCTTCCGCGCGGTGCGCGGTGCCGAACGCGTCGTTCACGTACACGTCGCAGAGCTTCGCCATCTTTTGCGCGAGCTCGTCCGAATTCTTCTTCTCGCCCTTGTTCACGCGGCAGTTCTCGAGCAGCACGACCTGGCCCGGCGCGACGTTCACACCGTTCTCGACCCAGTTCGAGACGAGCGGCACGTCACGGCCGAGCAGCTCGGCGAGGCGCTTCGCGACCGGCGCGAGCGAATCTTCCGGCTTGAATTCGCCTTCGGTCGGGCGACCGAGGTGCGACGTGACCATCACGGCCGCGCCGGCGTCGAGCGCGGCCTGGATGGCCGGCACGGACGCGCGCACGCGCGTGTCTTCGGTGATGTTGCCCTGGTCGTCCTGCGGGACGTTCAGGTCGGCGCGGATGAATACCCGCTTGCCGGCGAGCTGGCCGGCGGCGATCAGGTCGGTAAGACGCTTGACTTGGCTCATGTTGAACAGATTGAAGTAGTGGATGGGGAAAGGGGGTTCACGCTGGACGTGCGCGGGCTGCCGCGAAAGGGCGCCGGATGCGGCCGTGGCTGGCGGTTCGCATGACGCGCACGGGTAAAAAATCTCGAACGGGCATTCTAGCCGATCCACCCGGCAGACTGCCCCGCGGGCGGCGAATTCCGCCTATTTGGGATCGCGCGCGGGAATGGACACATTGCCGCAACGCAGCAATGCACCCGCGCAAGCGGCCGGTGCCCGGCGGGCCTGCACGGGCGGTTCATCAGAAGATCAGGCGCAGTACGGTAAACACGAGCATCCCGACGACGATCGTGCCGAGCATGCTGCGCCGCCACAAGAACCAGCCGAGGCCGGCGAGCGCCGCGTAGAACGGATGGTTGGACAGCGCGAACGACAGCCCGGCCGGCGTTTCGAGCACGTCGGGCAGCACGACGGCGACCAGCGCCGCCGCCGGCGCGTAGCGCATCGCGCGCTGGGCGCGCTCGGGCAGCACGGTGCGCTCGCCGCCGATCAGGAACAGCGCGCGCGTGACCGCCGTGACGATCGTCATCCCGATGATGACGATCCAGATGTCGGTCGCGCTCATTCGATTTCCTTGTCATGCACGGTTTCGGTGCGGATGCGCCGCCAGTCGGCCCGCTCGACGAAGAAGTCGGCCATGCTGCCGGCCGCGAGCGCGGCGAGCACCGCGAGCGGCAGCGCGAGCCGGTACGGCAGGTCGAACGCGACGAGCGACACGACGCCGGCCACCGCGACGGCCGCGAGCGTCGAGCGGTTCGCGACCGCCGACACCATGATCGGGATCAGCGCGAGCGTGCCGGCCAGCTCCAGCCCCCAGCTCGCGGGAAAGAAGCTCGCGAGCAGGATGCCGGCGAGCGACGACACCTGCCACGACGCCCAGCTCGCGAGCGCCATCCCCCAGAAGTACGCTTCCTTGCCCGGCACGTAGCCGTTCGCGAAGCCCTGCTTCTGGAACAGCAGGTAGATCACGTCGCCGTTGAAATAGCCGATTGCGAGGCGCCGCCACAGCGGCAGGTAGGAGAAATGGGGGGCGAGCCCGGCGCTGAAGATCACGAAGCGCGTGTTGACCATCGCGGCCGTGAGCAGGATGGTCCAGATCGGCAGCTTTGCGGCGAGCAGCGGCAGCACCGCGAGCTGCGACGAGCCCGCGTAGACCAGCAGCGACATCGCGCTCGCCTGCCCGAGCGTCATCACCGACTTGCTCATCGCGATGCCCGTGACGAGCCCCCACGAGAAAATCGCCATCAACGTCGGGGAATAGTCGCGTGCGCCCTGGATCAGCGCGAAGCGGTCGGTGGCGGACAATCGAGCGAGCATGGGAAACGGGCCGCAGCGGGCGGTTCGTCGGGGCGGCGGCGCCTCCTGCCGGCACGGCCCGTCATTATTGGAATCGGTACCGGGCGATTATAGCGCCGGCCCCGCGCCGACCGACCGGGTTGACGCCAAATGACGCTAAAATAAGCGTCTTTCCGGCTCAACGCTGCACATAACCCGCTGCACCTCACTGCTTCCAGGAGAATCCTATGTCAATGGCCGACCGCGACGGCAAGATCTGGAAGGACGGCAAGCTGATCGACTGGCGCGATGCCACGATCCACGTCCTGACCCACACGCTGCACTACGGCATGGGCGTCTTCGAAGGCGTGCGCGCATACAAGACGGCCGATGGCAGCACCGCGATCTTCCGCCTGCGCGAGCACACGAAACGTCTGCTGAATTCGGCAAAGATCTTCCAGATGGACGTGCCGTTCGACCAGGAAACGCTCGAAGCCGCGCAACTCGAAGTCGTGCGCGAGAACAAGCTCGAGTCGTGCTACCTGCGCCCGATCATCTGGGTCGGTTCGGAAAAGCTCGGCGTGTCGGCCAAGGGCAACACGATCCACGTCGCGATCGCCGCGTGGCCGTGGGGTGCGTACCTCGGCGAGGACGGGCTCGCGAAGGGCATCCGCGTGAAGACGTCGTCGTTCACGCGTCACCACGTGAACGTGTCGATGGTGCGCGCGAAGGCGTCGGGCTGGTACGTGAACTCGATCCTCGCGAACCAGGAAGCGACCGCCGACGGCTACGACGAGGCACTGCTGCTCGACGTCGACGGCTACGTGTCGGAAGGCTCCGGCGAGAACTTCTTCCTCGTGAACAACGGCAAGCTGTACACGCCCGATCTCGCGTCGTGCCTGGACGGCATCACCCGCGACACGATCATCACGCTCGCGCGCGACGCCGGCATCGAAGTGATCGAGAAGCGCATCACGCGCGACGAGGTCTACACGGCAGACGAAGCGTTCTTCACCGGCACGGCCGCCGAAGTCACGCCGATCCGCGAGCTCGACAACCGCACGATCGGCAGCGGCGCGCGCGGCCCGATCACCGAAAAGCTCCAGTCGGCGTTTTTCGATATCGTGTCGGGCAAGAACGCGAAGTACGCGCACTGGCTGACGAAGGTCTGAGCGCGCCGCGCCACCGACCGCCCCACAAAAGAGTGATAAGAGAAAGTCTCATGAGTGAAATCAAGGAAATGCCGCTGGTCGAGCTGACGGCCAAGGATCTTCCCGCGTACTGCCCGAACCCGGCCATGGCACGCTGGAGCGCGCACCCGCGCGTCTTCATCGACGTCTCGCACGGCGAGGCGCGCTGCCCGTACTGCGGCACGCGCTACAAGCTGCGCGACGGCGAGGTCGTCAAGGGCCACTGAGCCCCGGCGGCCGGGCCTGCAGGCTTGCAGGCCCGCCGACCCGCAAGGCGGCGCGGCCGGATCCCCGGCGCGCCGCCCTTCTCCATTCTGGCAACCCGAACGCGGCGCCTGAGCGCCGTGCTTCATTACGACATCGGAAGTCGACCTGATGCGTCGAGCGCTGGTTATCGCACCGAACTGGATCGGTGACGCATTGATGGCGCAGCCGCTTTTTGCGCTGCTGAAGAAAAACCATCCCCGCATCGCAATCGATGCCGTCGCGCCCTCGTGGGTCGCGCCCGTGCTCGAGCGGATGCCGGAGATCCACGATGTCTACGCGACCGATCTCGCGCACGGCAAGCTGCAGATGCTGCGCCGCTGGCAGCTCGCGAGCGACCTGCGCGACGTCGGCTACGACGCGGCGTACGTGCTGCCGAATTCGCTGAAGTCCGCGGTGATCCCGTGGCTCGCGAACATCCCGCTGCGGGTCGGCTACACGGGCGAGCACCGCTACGGGCTGCTGAACGTGCGGCACGCGAACCCCGACAAGTCGGGCGAGCGGCCGCCGATGACGGCCCACTACGCGGCGCTCGCGTACGCGCCGGGCGCGAAGCTGCCCGAGTCGATGAAGACGCTGCCGCCGCCGCGCCTCGACGCCGACCTGAACGAGACGGCGCGCGTGTCCGCGCGCTTCAATCTCGACACGCGCAAGCCGCTCGTCGTGTTCTGCCCCGGCGCGGAATACGGCCCGGCCAAGCGCTGGCCGCCCGAGCACTTCGCGTCGCTCGCCAACATCGTCCACCAGTCGTTCCCGTACACGCAGATCGTCGCGCTCGGCTCGCAGAAGGATGCGGCGGCCGCGCAGGCCATCGCCGACCACGCGCCGAACGTGCGCAACCTGTGCGGGCAGACGTCGCTGTCGGAAGCGTGTGCGCTGATCGCGCGTGCGAACGCGGTCGTCACCAACGATTCGGGGCTGATGCACGTGGCGGCCGCGCTACGCCGGCCGCTCGTCGCGCTGTACGGATCGACCGATCCGCGCCACACCCCTCCGCTGTCGGATCTGGCGAAGGTACAATGGCTTCATCTCGAATGCAGTCCCTGCTTCGAACGCGAGTGCCCGCTCGGCCACCTGAAGTGCCTGCGCGAACTCGGTCCCGAGCAGGTATTCGGCGATTTGCGCGGCATGCTCGTCGGGCAACGCTGACCCTGGCCGGCAGCGTCGCACGACGCGCCGGGCAATCCGATTCACCGGTGTACGGCGGCTCCATCCGGGCCGCCGTGCTGAATACGGCGCGCGACGCGCGCGAGAGATAACCCCGATGCCACGTTTTGCCCGCCTCTTCGAAGCCGCCGCCGATACGCTGAACGCCTACTACCAGGCCGTCGCCGATGCCAATCTCGACGCGCTGCTGGGATTGTGGATCGACGAGGATTTCGCCAGCTGCGTATGGGCGGACGGCGAGCATCTGCACGGCCTCGACCAGATCCGCAGCGGGCTCGCCAACCGGCTCGCCACGCGCCCCGTGACGATCGAGCCGCTCGACATCCGCGTGTACGACAGCCTCGGCACGGTCGTCTATACGATCGCCGAAGCGCATCAGCAGGCCGACCTGACGGCCGAACCCGACATGGTTTTCGCCACGTACGTGATGATTCACGAACGCGGCGAGTGGCGCATCGCACATATTCACGCGAGCCCGATTCCTGAACAAGCGGCCGGACAATTCGCCGCGAAGATCCGTCACGGGCAGGGTCCGCTGCACTGACGAAAAGACGAAGCAACGCATACGCGGGGCGATCATGAGTACGGCTTCTCCGCCCACCTCGCCGCTGACCGGGGCCCCGGCCCCCGACGACGACACACTGCGCTATCGCGCACCACGCTGGCTGCCCAACAGCCATGCGCAAACCATCGTGCCCGCGCTGTTCGCGCGACGCCCCGTCGTCGCTTACCGACGAGAGCGATGGGAAACCCCCGACCACGACTTCATCGATCTCGACTGGGTCGCGCATCTCGACAGCGCGGCGCCGGCGCCCGATGCGCCGCTGTTCGTGCTGTTCCACGGCCTCGAAGGCAGCTCCGGCTCGCACTATGCGCTCGCGATGATGGCCGCCGCGCGCGCGAAGGGCTGGCACGCCGTCGTGCCGCACTTCCGCAGTTGCAGCGGCGAGATCAACCGCCAGCCGCGCTTCTACCATCTCGCCGACAGTGCCGAAGTCGACTGGATCCTGCGCCGGCTCGCCGCGCAGCATCGCGGGCCGCTGGTCGCGGCCGGCGTGTCGCTCGGCGGCAATGTGCTGCTGCGCTGGCTCGGCGAGCATCGCAGCGACACGTCGATCCTGCGTGCCGCCGCCGCGATCTCGACGCCGATCGACGTGCACGCCGGCGGGCGCGCGCTGTCGCAAGGCTTTGCGATGGTCTACACGCGCAGCTTCCTGAAGACCCTCAAGCGCAAGGCGCTCGCGAAGCTCGACCAGTACCCGGGGCTGTTCGACCGCGAAGCGATGCTGCAGGCCGTGACGATGCGCGACTTCGACGAGATCGTGACCGCGCCGCTGCACGGTTTCGCGGATGCGGACGACTACTGGACCAAGGCGACGACACGGCCGCTGCTGCCCGCGATCGACGTGCCGACGCTGCTCCTCAACGCCCGCAACGACCCGTTCCTGCCTGAATCGGCGCTGCCCGGCCCGGCCGACGTATCGCCGGCCGTCGAGCTCGACCAGCCCGCGGCCGGCGGGCACGCGGGATTCATGACCGGGCCGTTCCCCGGCCGCCTCGACTGGCTGTCGGCGCGGGTGTTCGGCTATTGCTCCAAATTCGTCGACCATGGATGACATCGTCCGGCAGGCCCTCGCCAAATGGCCGAACGTGCCGCACTGTACCGGCTGGCTGCTGCTCGACCGGCGCGGCGAATGGCGGCTGCGCGACGACGCGGCGCAGGCGGCCGGCGAGCTCGGCTCGCCGATCCGCCATGCGGCGCTGAACGCGTTCATCGGCCGCAACTACGAATGCGATGCGCAGGGCCAGTGGTTCTTCCAGAACGGGCCGCAGCGCGTGTACGTCGAGCTCGCCTATACGCCGTGGGTCGTCCGGCTCGCCGAGCGCGACGGGCAGCTCACGCTCGCCGACCAGACCGGCACGCCGTTCGAACCGGACGAGGCCTGGCTCGACGACGCGGGTGGCGTGCTGTTTCGCGCGGCCGGCACGCCGCCGCGCATCGCGGCGCTGCACGATCACGATCTCGGGCTGTTCGCCGATCACGCGGATTTCGATGCCGCGCCGCCCGTGCTGCGCTGGCGCGACGGCTGCACGCTGCCGCTCGGCAGCATCGTCTGCGCGGACGTCCCCGCCCGGTTCGGCTACGTCGCAAGCCCCGCGCAACAGGCGCGCGGTGCGGCAGGCGGCGGTACCTGACCCGCGGCGGCTTCACCCGCGTTTGCCGCGTCGCGGCCGCTACCCGCGGCCGTTCTTCTCGTCCTCGCGCTCTTCCTTGTAGCGCGCCTCGAATTCCAGCAGCCGCGCGCCGATCATCGACTGCTCGTAGAACGACACGTCCTTCGCGTCGCGCGCATCCTTCAGTTGGCGAATCGCCGACGGCCATGCGCCGTCGAGCGCGAGCTTCTCCGCGAGCGCGCGGCGCCGCGCCAGCACGTCGCCCTTGCCGTCGCTCGCCTTCGCGAGATAGTCCCACCAGTCCGGCAAGCTCGGTCTCGGCGACGAGACTGGCCCGCAAGTCGACCGGTAAACGTCATGGACAAGTCGCTGGGCGCGCGTCTCGCCCGTCATCCCGTCATCGCCACGCTGTACGGCGTCGAGCAGGCC
>NZ_JAAGPM010000156.1:0-17257 GCF_017104865.1 Burkholderia sp. Ac-20349 | reverse complement strand
CGAGCCGAAACCCGCGCCGCGCCCGGCTGCGCCGCACCGCCGCCACACCACGGCACCGCAGCCGCCGCAATACGCACAGCAGCCGTCGGCACCCGCGCAGACCTACTGCCAGAGCTGCGGTACGGTCGTCGCGGTCACGCCGATCCGTACGCCCGGCCAGAGCTCGGGCATCGGCGCGGTCGGCGGCGCCGCGGCGGGCGGCCTGCTGGGCAACCAGTTCGGCCACGGCAACGGCCGCACCGCGATGACGATCATCGGCGCACTGGGTGGCGGCCTGGCCGGCAACCAGGTCGAAAAGCAGGTGCGCGCGGAAACCGACTATCAGGTGCAAGTGCAGATGGAGAGCGGCGCGACGCGCACGTTCACGTACCACAACCAGCAGCCGCCGTTCGGCCAGGGCCAGCGCGTGCGGATCGAGAACGGGACGCTGGTGGGCGCATGATCGCGTGACTCCCCTGCCCGCGTCACGCGCGCGGGCACCCGCGACTGAAAATGAAAACGGCTCGTGAGCGATTGCTCACGAGCCGTTTTTCATTGCCAACCGTCTGCGCCGTTACGGCGCACGCGGTGTTCAGTCCTCGTCGTCGAAGTCCGATTCGTCGATCCAGTGCGCCTGGATCGCTTCGAGGATCTTCTCGCCGGAGTGCGTCGGATCGTCGTTGAAGCCGTCGAGTTCGAGCACCCACTGGCGCAAGTCGACAAAGTTGATCCGCTGCGGGTCGATGTCGGGGTGCTTGTCCGCCAGCGCAATGGCTATTTCACGCGAATCGGTCCATTTCATCGCCTGCCTCCGGTTCCTGTCAGTGGTTTTCCTTCGCGTGGTTGATCGAGTACTTCGGGATCTCGACCACCAGGTCCGAATCTTCCGTCACGATCGCCTGGCACGACAGGCGCGACGTCGGCTCGAGGCCCCACGCCTTGTCCAGCAGATCGTCCTCGTCCTCTTCGGACGGCGTCAGATCGTTGAAGCCTTCGCGGATCACCACGTGGCACGTCGTGCACGCGCACGACTTCTCGCATGCATGCTCGATCTCGATCCCGTGTTCGAGCAGGTTGTCGCAGATACTCTTGCCGGGCGTCGCGTCGATCACTGCGCCATCCGGGCACAGTTCGACGTGAGGCAGCACCACCAGTTGAGGCATGTCCGTTCCGTCAGTCAGGGTGCGGCGCCGGGCGCCGCACGGTTCATTATCGCGCGGGCCGTCGCCGGCCGATGCGCAGTGCGTGAGTTCAGATCTCGTCGAGCCGGCGGCCCGACAGCGCGCGCTTGATGCTCTTGTCCATCCGGCGCGCCGCGAATTCGTCGGTGCCGTCGGCCAGCGCCTTGGTCGCCGCTTCGATCGCGTTCGTGTCGTCGCCTTGGGCCACCGCGCGCAGCGCCGCGGCCAGCGTGTCGACTTGCGTGCGTTCGTCCGCGTCGAGCAGTTCGCCGTCGGCCGCCAGCGCAGCCTGCGTCGCCTCGAGCATCCGCTCGGCCTCGACCTGCGCTTCGCGCAGCGCGCGTGCGCGCATGTCGATTTCGGCGGTCTTGAAGCTGTCCTCGAGCATCTTCGCGATGTCGTCGTCGGCAAGACCGTACGACGGCTTCACGACGACCGAGGCCTCGACGCCCGACAGCTGCTCGCGAGCGAACACCGACAGCAGGCCGTCCGCGTCGACCTGGTAGGTCACGCGAATGCGCGCGGCGCCGGCCGTCATCGGCGGAATGCCGCGCAGCTCGAAACGCGCGAGCGACCGGCAGTCGGCGACGAGCTCGCGCTCGCCCTGCACGACGTGGATCGCCATCGCGGTCTGGCCGTCCTTGAAGGTCGTGAATTCCTGCGCGCGCGCGATCGGAATCGTCGAGTTGCGCGGAATGATCTTCTCGACGAGGCCGCCCATCGTCTCGACACCGAGCGACAGCGGAATCACGTCGAGCAGCAGCCAGTCGTCGCCGGTGCCGCGATTGCCCGCGAGCAGATCGGCCTGGATTGCCGCGCCGAGCGCGACGACCTGGTCCGGATCGAGATTCACGAGCGGCGGCTGGCCGAAATATTTCGCGACCGCGTCGCGGATCACCGGCATGCGCGTCGCACCGCCGACGAGCACGACACCCTTGATGTCGGCCGGCGTCACCTGCGCGTCGCGCAGCGCCTTGCGGGTCGGCGTGAGCGTGCGCTGCACGAGCGGCTCGACGAGCGACGCGAACGTGTCGTGCGAGATCGTCTGCACGAGGTGCGCGCCACCCGACAGCGTGACGTCGAGCGACGCATCCGGTGCGGACGACAGCGCTTCCTTCAGCACGCGCACACGGTCGAGCAGCAGGCGCACGTCCTCGGGCGCGAGCGTCTTCGCATCGATGCCGGCCTGCGCGAGCACGTGACCGAACAGCGCATGGTCGAAATCGTCGCCGCCGAGCGCGGAATCGCCGCCTGCGGCCAGCACTTCGAACACGCCCTTCGTCAGCTTCAGGATCGACAGGTCGAACGTGCCGCCGCCGAGGTCGTACACCGCGTAGAGGCCTTCGGCGCCGTTGTCCAGACCGTAGGCGATCGCCGCGGCGGTCGGTTCGTTCAGCAGGCGCAGCACGTTGAGGCCGGCGAGGCGCGCGGCATCCTTGGTCGCCTGACGTTGTGCTTCGTCGAAATACGCGGGCACCGTGATCACTGCGCCGACCAGGTCGTCGCCAAGCGAATCTTCCGCGCGATAGCGCAGCGTCGCGAGAATTTCGGCCGACACTTCGACCGGGCTCTTCACGCCGTCGATGGTACGAATCTGCACCATGCCCGGCGCATCGACGAATTCGTACGGTGCGTTCGCCGCGCCTTCGACTTCGGCCTTGCCGCGGCCCATGAAGCGCTTGACCGACACGATCGTGTTGCGCGGATCGGTCGCGGCCTGCTCTTTCGCCTCGTGACCGATGCGGCGGCCGCCCTTCTCGAGATAGCGGACCACCGACGGCAGCAGCACGCGGCCCGCTTCGTCCGGCAGGACTTCGGGCACGCTGTTGCGCACAGCCGCGACGAGCGAATTCGTCGTGCCGAGATCGATCCCGACGGCGAGTCGCCGCTGATGCGGCGCCGGCGCCATGCCCGGTTCGGAAATTTGCAGTAAAGCCATCTTGGTTCGTTCGGGCGCTCGGCCCGTTTGCTGCGCGTGCCGCAAGGCACGCGGTTAAGTTTCGAGGCGCTCGATCTGCGCGCCCACTTCCGACGCGACCCGTTCGATGAACATCAGCTGGCGCACGGCCTCGGCGGCCGCCTGATCCGCGCCGCTGTCGAGCAGCGTACCGAGGCGCTCCACACGCACGCGCCGCTCTTCGCGCAACTCGGCAAGCAGCGCGTCGAGCGCGTCGACGTTGCGGGCCGCCGCGGCATCCTCGATGCCCTCGCGCCACTCCATCTGCTGCATCAGGAACGCCGGCTCCATCGCGGTGTTGTTTTCCGCGCCGATGTCGACGCCGCGCAGCGACAGCAGATACGACGCGCGCTTCAGCGGATCGCGCAGCGTACGGTACGCCTCGTTCGCGCGGGTTGCCCATTGCATCGCGATGCGTTTCTGCGCATCGCCGGCCGCCGCGAAGCGGTCCGGATGCACCTGCGTCTGCACCGTCCGATAGGCGGCGTCGAGCACCGTCTCGTCGAGCGCGAATTGCGCCGGCAGGTGAAACAGGTCGAAGTGGCTGTCTTTCAGCGAGACCATCGTCGCGTTCAATTCCGGTTCGTCGCGCGGCAAACGCCGCACATTAAAAAGGCGGCCCGTGCCGCCTCTTGCCCGCATCGCGCGGAGATCCGCGTGGTCACACGCGGAACGATTCGCCGCAGCCGCACTCGTCCTTCACGTTCGGGTTGTTGAACTTGAACCCTTCGTTCAGGCCTTCGCGTGCGAAATCAAGCTCGGTGCCGTCGATGTAGGCCAGGCTCTTCGGATCGACGATGACCTTCACGCCATGGCTCTCGAACACCTGATCCTCGGGAGCCAGCTCGTCGACATACTCGAGCTTGTACGCGAGCCCCGAGCACCCGGTCGTGCGAACGCCAAGCCGCAGGCCCACACCCTTGCCGCGACGGACGAGGTATTTCTGGACGTGCTGTGCTGCTTTTTCGGTCAGTGTAATTGCCATGATGTCCTTGCCGCGGCGCGCCACCGGGGCCCGCCGCGGTCCTTCTCAAGCTGCTCGATGCCGCTCAGGCTGCTGCCTGATCGCCTTCCTTGGTGTCGTGACGCTTCTTGTAGTCGGCCACGGCTGCCTTGATCGCGTCTTCCGCGAGAATCGAGCAGTGAATCTTCACCGGCGGCAGCGCGAGTTCTTCAGCGATCTGCGTGTTCTTGATCGACAGGGCTTCGTCGAGCGTCTTGCCCTTCACCCATTCGGTGACGAGCGAGCTCGATGCGATCGCCGAACCGCAACCGTAGGTCTTGAACTTCGCGTCTTCGATCACGCCGTCCGCGCCGACGCGGATCTGCAGCTTCATCACGTCGCCGCAGGCCGGCGCGCCGACCATGCCCGTGCCGACCGTGTCGTCGTCCTTCGCGAACGAACCGACGTTGCGCGGGTTTTCGTAGTGATCCAGAACCTTGTTGCTGTAAGACATGACTCAGACTCCTTGACTCGTTACGTCTGCGTGCGCGAATCCGCCCGCGGGTATGTTCAATCCGGCGCTCAGTGTGCGGCCCATTCGATCGTCGACAGATCGATGCCTTCCTGGTGCATTTCCCAGAGCGGCGACAGTTCGCGCAGCTTCGCGATCTTGCTGTTCAGCAGGTTGATCACGAAATCGACTTCCTGCTCCGTCGTGAAGCGGCCGACCGTGAAGCGGATCGAGCTGTGTGCCAGCTCGTCGTTGCGGCCGAGCGCACGCAGCACGTACGACGGCTCCAGCGACGCCGACGTGCATGCGGAGCCCGACGACACCGCCACGTCCTTGATCGCCATGATCAGCGACTCGCCTTCGACGAAGTTGAAACTGATGTTGAGGTTGTGCGGGACACGGCGCTCCATGTCGCCGTTCACGTACGTTTCTTCGATCTGCGACAGGCCGCGCAGCAGCTTGTCGCGCAGCATCCGGACGCGCTCGTTTTCCGTCGCCATTTCTTCGCGTGCGATGCGGAACGCTTCGCCCATGCCGACGATCTGGTGCGTCGCCAGCGTGCCCGAACGCATGCCGCGCTCGTGGCCGCCGCCGTGCATCTGCGCTTCGATGCGCACACGCGGCTTGCGACGCACGTACAGCGCGCCGATGCCCTTCGGGCCGTAGGTCTTGTGTGCCGAGAACGACATCAGGTCGACCTTCAGCTTCGCGAGGTCGATCGCGACCTTGCCGGTCGACTGTGCGGCGTCGACGTGGAACACGATGCCCTTCTCGCGGCAGATTTCACCGATCGTCTCGATGTCCTGGATCACGCCGATCTCGTTGTTCACGTGCATCACCGACACGAGGATCGTGTCCGGGCGCAGCGCGGCCTTGAACACGTCGAGGTCGATCAGGCCGTCATCCTTCACGTCGAGGTAGGTGACTTCGAAACCGTCGCGCTCGAGCTCGCGGCAGGTATCGAGCACGGCCTTGTGCTCGGTCTTCACCGTGATGATGTGCTTGCCCTTGCCCTTGTAGAAGTTCGCGGCACCCTTGATCGCGAGGTTGTCCGATTCCGTCGCGCCGGACGTCCAGATGATCTCGCGCGGATCCGCGTTCACGAGCGCGGCCACGTTCTCTCGCGCTTCCTCGACCGCACGCTCCGCATCCCAGCCATACGCGTGGCTGCGCGACGCCGGGTTACCGAACTGCTCGCGCAGGTACGGCACCATCTTGTCGACCACGCGCGGGTCGACCGGCGTCGTCGCGCTGTAATCCATGTAGATGGGCAGGTGGAGAGTGTCTTGGGTCATCTGTCGCTCCGGGAATTCTGTGCAGGGACTATGTGCGTTATGGGGTATGGCGGCGCCTTCGCGCTCACGAACTCGCGATGTTGAACACCGAATTCGGGCCGAGCGGCATCGTGCGCACCGGCTCGGCCGGCGCCGCGACGGGCTCCGGCGTGCGCCGGTCGCGCAGCACCGCGGGTGCGCCCTCGCGAGCGCGCTGCTGATCGACGAGATCCTGCAGCGACACCGAATCGAGGTATTCGACCATCTTCTGGTTCAGCGTCGACCACAGCTCGTGCGTCATGCAATGGCCGTCGGGCTGCTTCGAGCCGTCGCACGTGCCTTTGCCGCCGCACTGCGTGGCGTCGAGCGGTTCATCGACCGCGATGATGATGTCGGCAACGGTGACGTCCTGCGCGCGACGCGCGAGGTTGTAGCCGCCGCCCGGGCCGCGCACGGATTCGACGATTTCATGCCTGCGCAGCTTGCCGAACAGCTGTTCGAGATACGAGAGCGAAATCCGCTGGCGCTGGCTGATGCCTGCAAGCGTCACCGGGCCCTGCTCCTGGCGCAGTGCCAAGTCAATCATCGCCGTGACGGCGAAACGGCCTTTGGTGGTGAGTCTCATGGTGTCTAGGGGACTGCAATCTTGACGATTTTGGTCAAGTATAAATATTTGACGAATTTAGTCAAGTATCCATGCTTTTGATAGGGTATTCGCAGACCGCTGAATACCGTGCGATCAGCGCTCCGTGCGGGCCCGGAGCGTCTCCAGCAGGCCCGCGCACGCGCGTTCGACCTGATCGAGCACCTGTTCGAAGCCCTGCGCGCCGCCGAAATACGGATCGGCCACTTCGGTTTCGGTCGCGCCCGGCGCGAATTCCATCAGCAGGCGCACCTTGTCGCGATGTTGCGACGGGCAGCGCCGCTGCAATTCCGCGAGATTCGCCTCGTCCATCGCGAGCAACAGGTCGAAGCGCTCGAAATCCGCCGCGCTCACCTGGCGTGCCCGCAGCGCCGACAGGTCGTAGCCGCGGCCGCGAGCGGCCGACTGCGCACGCGTATCGGGCGGCTCGCCGACATGCCAGTCGCCGGTGCCAGCGGAATCGATCGCGATCCGGTCCGCCAGCGCGGCCGCTTCGACCTGGTGCCGCATCACGCCTTCCGCGGTGGGCGAACGACAGATGTTGCCAAGACAGACGAAACAGATCGAAACGCGGGTCATCGCACTATCGGAAAGCCGCGGCGGACCGCGTGGGAGAAGAACGCGCCATTATACAAAGGCGGCCAAAATCGCGCCGCCGCGCAAAGCGACGGCGCCCTGCATTACAGCGCCTTCGGCGCAGCGAGCACGACGTCGCCGGATGCCGCCGGCAGCGGCTTCGCCGCGTCGCCGACCAGCCCGAACGACACCGCACGCGCCAGTTCGGCGGATGCCTGGTGAACCGCGAGCGGACCACGCGACGGCGCATCGGCCATCGCATGCAGATAGGCAGCCGCAGCCAGCGGGACGACGATTGCCAGCGGCCAGTACATCGATATTGTCTTTCTCATGATGCGGACCTCCTTGACCTCGTACCCCGAAACCCAATTCCGGGGACTACAGACAGGATTCTATAGACCGCACCTATCGAGATAAATATACAAATAGCGAACGCACTGTTGTCGCCGGATGAACAGTCATCAGCCGAGGTGGCTTTGCGACGCCGCGTACAGCTCGCGGAACGTGCGCCCGGTCGGCGTCGGCATGTCGCGCGTATCCATCCAGCCGCCCATCATCGGCAGGCGCCGCAGCGTGCCGCCGTTGCCGCCGAGCCGCTCGAGGATGCGCACCGCGAGCTTGGTCGTCAGCGCGTACAGCATCGGCCGGCGCGCGACGAAGCCCCATGCGGCGAGCGCCGCCCGCTCGCGCCACGGCCGCAGGTGCCGCTCGACCTGCTTCTCGCGCAGCGTGCGCAACAGATGCGACAACGGGATCCCGGCCGGACATACGCTGTCGCATTCCCCGCAGAGCGTCGCGGCCTGCGGCAGGTCGAGCGCGCGGTCGAGCCCGACGTAGCTCGGCGTCAGCACCGACCCCATTGGTCCCGGATAGACCCAGCCGTACGCATGGCCGCCGACCTTCTGGTAAACCGGACAATGGTTCATGCAAGCGCCGCAACGGATGCAGCGCAGCATTTCCTGGAACTCGCCGCCGATCAGCCCGGTGCGGCCGCCATCGACGAGCACCACGTAGTTGTGCTCGGGGCCGTCCTCGTCGCCGGAGCCCCGCGGCCCGGTCAGCAGCGAGAAATAGTTCGACGTCTTCTGCCCCGTCGCGGAACGCGGCAGCAGGCGCATCGCGGTCGCGAGATCCTCGAGCGTCGGCAGCACCTTCTCGATGCCCGTCACCGCCACATGCACGCGCGGCATCACCGTGCACATCCCCTCGTTCCCTTCGTTCGTCACGATCGCGACCGAGCCGGTCTCGGCGATCACGAAGTTGCCGCCCGTCACGCCCATGTCGGCCGACATGAAATGCGGGCGCAGCACCTCGCGCGCTTCACGCGTCATGTCCGGAATCTCGGTGAGCCGCTCGCGATGGTGCGTGCGCGCGAACAGGTCGGCAATCTCGTCCTTGTCCTTGTGCACGACGGGCGCAATGATGTGGCTCGGCGGCTCGTTGTCGTTGATCTGCAGGATGTATTCGCCGAGATCCGTCTCGATCGACTGCACGCCCATCTCCGCGAGCACCGCGTTCAGGCGCATTTCCTCCGACACCATCGACTTGGTCTTGATGACCTTTTTCACGTCGTGACGGCGCGCGATGTCGGCCACGAGCCGCGCGGCGTCCGCGGTCGTTTCGGCGAACAGCACCGTCGTGCCGCGCCGCGTCGCCTCGCGCTCGAACGCCTCGAGCCATACGTCGAGGTTCTCCAGCGCGCGGTTGCGGCGGGCCTTCAGCGCGGCGCGCGTGGCCGGGAAGTCGATCGCGGTCATCGCATCGGCGCGCGCGGACACGAACTTCGTCGACAGCTTCTTCAGGTTCTGCTGCAGGCGCTGGTCGGCCAGCTTCTGGCCGGCGCGCGCCTTGAAATGCATCGATTGGACTTGCATCGCGGTATCGGGGAAAAGTGAGCGGAACCGGGCGTCAGACGTCGCCCGCCAGCACCTGCGCGACGTGCAGCACGCGCGTGTCGCGGTCGCCGGTGCGGCGCAACCGCCCTTCGATGTTCAGCATGCAGCCGAGATCGCCGAGCACGACGGCGCCCGTACCCGACGCGCGCACGTTCGCGCATTTCTCGTCCGCGATGGCCGCCGAAATGTCGCCGTACTTGACCGCGAACGTGCCGCCGAAGCCGCAGCAGTGCTCGCAGTCCTTCATCTCGGTGACCGCGATGCCGCGCTGTGCGAGCAGCGCGCGCGGCTGCGCCTTCACGCCGAGCTCGCGCAGGCCCGAGCACGAATCGTGATAGGTGACGGGCCCCGTGAATTCGCCCGGCGCGAGCGACACCTTCGCGACATTCGCCAGGAAATCGGTCAGTTCGTAGACTTTCTGCTGGAACCGCGTAAAGCGCCCCATCAGCTCGGGGTCGTCGCGGAACAGGTCGCCGTAGTGCGCACGAATCATCCCGCCGCATGACCCCGACGGCGCGACGACGTAATCGAACTGCTCGAACTCGCGCAAGGTCTTTTCCGCGAGATCGCGCGCCAGCGCGCGGTCGCCCGAGTTGTAGGCCGGCTGGCCGCAGCAAGTCTGCGCGGGCGGCACGATCACCTCGTAGCCGGCGTCGCGAATCAGCTTGAGCGCCGAAAAACCGATTTCGGGGCGCATCAGATCGACCAGGCAGGTCACGAACAAACCGACTCGCATACGTGCTCCTTCGAGAAAACGGCTCTCATTATCCGCCGTTTGGCCGGCAAGACCAACGCCGCTCGCGCGCAAGCCCGCACCGCGCGAAACGAGGATTTCCTCGAACGCCGTTCGCTTTTTTCACGATACGAGATACAATCGTTGCAACACCGCTTGACGCGTCAACCGATTTCTCCCCCGACATGAGCCAACCCACCCCGGATTCCAAAACGTCGATCCAGGTGATCGAACGTATGATGCGGCTGCTGGACGCGCTCGCCGCGCACAGTGACCCTGTCAGCCTGAAGGAACTTGCGCAGCGGACGGAGCTGCACCCGTCGACCGCGCACCGCATCCTCAACGACATGGTGACCTGCCGTCTCGTCGACCGCTCCGATCCCGGCACCTACCGCCTCGGCATGCGGCTGCTGGAGCTCGGCAACCTCGTGAAGGCGCGCCTGTCGGTGCGCGACGCGGCGCTGATGCCGATGCGCGAGCTGCACCGCCTCACCGGGCAAACCGTGAACCTGTCGGTACGCCAGGGCGACGAGATCGTCTACATCGAGCGTGCGTATTCGGAGCGCTCGGGGATGCAGGTCGTCCGTGCGATCGGTGGCCGCGCGCCGCTGCACCTCACGTCGGTCGGCAAGCTGTTCCTCGCGGCCGACGAAACGTCGCGCGTGCGCGCCTATGCGACACGCACGGGGCTGTCCGGCCATACGCAGAACAGCATCACCGACATCGCGAAGCTCGAGCGCGAGCTGACGATCGTCCGCCAGCAATCGTGCGCGCGCGACAACGAGGAGCTGGAGCTCGGCGTGCGCTGTATCGCGGCCGGCATCTACGACGATTCGGGCAAGCTCGTCGCGGGCCTGTCGCTGTCGGCACCGGCCGATCGTCTGCAGGATGCGTGGCTCGGCCAGTTGAGCCGGACGGCCCTCACCATTTCGGAATCGCTCGGCTACCGGCCGGCGCCCGCGAAGGACGCAGACGGGCTGCAGCGGCAGGCGTAAGCCGCTCCCGCGCACCCAATGAAAAAGCCCCGCGATTGCGGGGCTTTTTTTTCAGCCATCGGCGTGGCAGCGAACCACCACGCCAGCGTGCGATCAGGTCCCGCCGTTCGGCGTGTTGGCCGCCGTCAGGCGCTCGCCGCCGCCGGCATCGAGCCAGTTGCGCAGGCGCGCCGCATCGGCGAAGCGCGAATACTTGCCGAACGAATCCAGCAGCACCATCACCATCGGCTTGCCGTGGATCGTCGCCTGCATCACGAGGCATTCACCCGCTTCGTTGATGAAGCCCGTCTTCTGCAGACCGATGTCCCACGACCCATTGCCGCGGATCAGCGCGTTCGTGCTGTTGTAGACGAGATTGCGCTTGCCCGTGTACACCTCGTAGGTGCGATCGGTCGAGAACTGGCGAATCATCGGGTACTGGTAGGCCGCATTGACCATCTTCACGAGGTCGCGCGCGCTCGACACGTTCGAGCTCGACAGACCGGTCGAATTCTCGAAGTGCGTGTCGGTCATGCCGAGCGACTTCGCCTTCGCGTTCATAGCGGCGATGAACGCCGGGCGGCCACCCGGGTAGTAACGCGACAGCGCAGCGGCCGCGCGGTTTTCCGACGCCATCAGCGCGATGTGCAGCATGTCTTCACGCGACAGCACCGAGCCGACCGACAGGCGCGAGCCCGTGCCCTTCTCGTAGTCGCGGTCTTCGTCGGTGACTTCGATCTGGTCGGTCATCGGCGTCTTCGAGTCGAGCACGACCATTGCGGTCATCAGCTTCGAGATCGACGCGATCGGCACGACGGCGTGCGAATTCTTGTCGAACAGCGGCTCGCCCGAATTCTGATCGACGACGTACGCGACGCTCGAACGCAACGCGAGCGCGTCCGGCGTGTCGTGCAGGCCGAAAGCCTGGCCGACGGTCGGCCGGCGCGGCTGGAACGCAACCTTGCGGACCGCGCCGTGATGGCCGCCATGCACGTTCGACGCGAGCGTCATACGCTTGCGCGATGCCTTCGCGCGCGGCGCATCGGCTGCGGCGACCTTGGCGGATTTGTCGGAGCTGGCCTTGGCAGACTTCTTCTTCGCGGACGAAGCAGGAGCGACAGCCTTTTTCTTGGCGGCTTGTTGGGTCTTCGCAGTGGCGGCAAAGGCGTCAGCGGGCGCGACGGTCGCGGTGGTCGCCAGCAAGGCGACTGCGACCGACACAGCCGTGCCGAGCGTCATGCTCTGCAACAATCTGCGCGGTGAAAACGATTCGGCTTTCATTGGGGTCTGGACAAAGCGGGCGGGAGGTTTCCGCAAGTGTAGTTAAAGCTGAAAAAAAGAGCAATATTAGGCACTTACCGATCGTCGTTAAACCGGAATGTAAGGGTCGGCCAACCTCTGACCAATGAACCCTCCCGCTCCCATCGAAAAAATTGATGGGATGCGCTGCCCGACAGTACCCGTCTCCCGATTACACACGGTTAATTGAGATAACGTCACTTCGGAGGCGATTTAAAGCGGGGAAACTACGTATCCGGCGCTCGGGGTGCCAGGGGCGCCGGTCTCGGCCATGACGACGGCACGTCGCCACGGTACACGCATCGAAACGGCGCGTTTTTCGACAGGAACAGAAGGATAACGTTCCACAGGCCTGTCAGGTTTACCTGTGCATGATCATGGTGCGCCGCGCCTGCCCCACGGTCGTGCGCACCATCTGGGAACACGCCTGAAACCGATTCCGAACAGGCGCGATAACTCGTTGTTTTATCGATAATTTGTCATGATTGTGCAACGCACAAAAAATACTTGACAATGGTTTTGTCTGCCCTAAAATAAGCCTCATTGCTGCGTTGCACAAAGCACGCGCATCCGAGGTTCCCCAGCGTAGTGCCCTTTCCCCTGCGATCGACGCGATCGCTTTTCAGGAGCTTGACATGTCCTTGCTGACCCCCGAGCAAATCGCCGCCGCCCAGAAAGCCAACCTCGAAAGCCTGTTCGGTCTGACGACCAAGGCGTTCGAAGGCGTCGAAAAGCTGATCGAACTCAACCTGCAGGTCGTGAAGTCGACGCTGGCCGAGAGCCAGGAAAACGCACAGCGCCTGCTGTCGGTGAAGGACGCACAGGAACTGATCGCGCTGCAAGCCAGCCTGTCGCAGCCGGTCGCGGAAAAGGTGCTGTCGTACGGCCGTCACCTGTATGAAATCGCATCGTCGACGCAAGCCGAGTTCACGAAGGTTGCCGAAGCGCAATTCGAAGAGCAGAACAAGAAGGTCCAGGCACTCGTCGACAACGTCGCGAAGAACGCCCCGGCCGGTTCGGAAACGGCTGTCGCTGCGCTGAAGTCGGCACTGAACGCTGCGAACACCACGTACGAAACGGTTCAGAAGGCAACGAAGCAAGCCGTCGAAATCGCTGAAACGAACTTCAACGCTGCTGCTGCCGTCGCAACGAAGGCTGCTACCGCCGCTGCTGCACGTCGTACGAGCAAGCCGGCCGCGTAAGCGTCCCCTGCTCCTGAAAGAGCCGCGCACTGCGCGGCTTTTTCATTTCTGGCGCCAGAACATGCGATCGGGCGACAATCCCTGCCGGTCATTGCCCTCGTTCGTCGCACGGCATCGCTGATGCCCACCACGAAGAAGAACGTTTCGCCCTCTCATTTCCTTCATGTACAGAACGCTCAGATCCATCGCCGTCGCCACGGCCATTTCCGTCGCGGCGCTTGCGATGCCTGGCCGGGCCACGGCCGCCCCGCCCGCCACGACGTCTCAACCGGCAGAAACGCCACGGCCGATGGAAATGTACGCGGTCCAGCTACCGTTTGCCGGCATCGTGGATGCGGCCCGGTCATGGTTGACGAAGAATGGAACGGTGGTGATTTCCGAGGAACACGTGATCGCAGGAGAACACAACACCAGCCATTACCGCTACCTGATCGTGGTGATGCCGGCGAAATCGAGTCCGAACAAATCCTACCTCACGGTCGAAGTCTCGATGGGTGACACGCCCCCGCCGCACGGCGCTGCCGCGCCGCTCGACGAATTGCACGCGTTCATCGGGCAACTCGGCGAAAAAATCGGCGTCGCTCCGCAATTCGTCAGGGCGGCGAAGTAGATCCCGCCGCCGCGCCTTCGGCATAGGCCAGCCCACCCTGCCCTGGCCAAGAACCAATAAAAACGCCGCCGCCCGGTTTCCCGAGCGGCGGCGTTTTTCATGGCCGGCACCTGGCCGGCCTTGCCGGCTGCATTACTTCTTGCGTTGCGGCGGCAGGTCGGTACAGACGCCTTCGTACAGTTCGGCGGCCATGCCGACCGATTCGCCGAGCGTCGGGTGCGGATGGATCGTCTTGCCGATGTCTTCCGCGTCCGCGCCCATCTCGACGGCGAGGCACACTTCGCTGATCAGGTCGCCTGCGTTCAGGCCGACGATCGCGCCGCCGATCACGCGATGGGTTTCCTCATCGAAGATCAGCTTCGTGAAGCCTTCGTCGCGGCCGTTCGCGATCGCGCGGCCCGATGCGGCCCACGGGAACACGGCCTTGCCGTACTTGATGCCTTCGGCCTTGCACTGGTCTTCCGTCTTGCCGGCCCAGGCCACTTCCGGATCGGTGTACGCCACCGACGGAATCTGCAGGGCGTCGAAGTACGCCTTTTCGCCATGCGCGGCTTCCGCTGCGACGTGGCCTTCATGCACGGCCTTGTGCGCGAGCATCGGCTGGCCGACGATATCGCCGATTGCGAAGATGTGCGGGACGTTCGTGCGCATCTGCTTGTCGACGTCGATGAAACCGCGATCCGTGACGGCGACGCCAGCCTGGTCGGCACCGATCTTCTTGCCGTTCGGGCTGCGGCCCACCGCGACGAGCACGAGGTCGTAGCGCTGCGCTTCCGCCGGCGCCTTCTCGCCCTCGAACTTCACGTAGATGCCGTCTTCCTTCGCTTCCGCGCCGACCGTCTTGGTCTTCAGCATCACGTTGCCGAAGCGCTTCGCGTTGTACTTTTCCCAGACCTTCACGAGGTCACGGTCCGCGCCCATCATCAGGCCGTCCATCATTTCGACGACGTCGATCTCGGCGCCGAGCGTCGAGTACACCGTCGCCATTTCGAGGCCGATGATGCCGCCGCCGATCACGAGCATGCGCTTCGGCAGCTGACGCAGTTCGAGTGCGCCGGTCGAATCGACGACCCGCGGATCTTCCGGCATGAACGGCAGCTTAACGGCCTGCGAGCCCGCGGCGATGATCGCCTGCTTGAACTTGACGACCTTCTTGCCGCCATCGCCCTGCACTTCCATGTGATACGGATCGACGAATGCGCCGACGCCGGTGACGACTTCGACCTTGCGTGCCTTCGCCATGCCGGCGAGGCCCGTCGTCAGCTTCTTGACGACGCCGCCCTTGAAGTCGCGCAGCTTGTCGAGATCGACTTCCGGCTTGCCGAACGTGATGCCGTGCGACGCGAGCGCCGCGGCTTCTTCGACGACGAGCGACGTATGCAGCAGCGCTTTCGACGGGATGCAGCCGACGTTCAGGCACACGCCGCCGAGCGTCGAGTAGCGTTCGACGAGCACCGTCTTCATGCCGAGATCGGCAGCGCGGAACGCGGCCGAGTAACCGCCGGGGCCAGCGCCGAGCACGAGCATGTCGCATTCGATGTCCACTGCGCCGGCGTAGCTGCCGGCTTGCGGCGCGGGTGCCGGAGCGGCTGCGGCCGGTGCGGGTGCAGCCGGTACGGGTGCAGCCGCTGCGGGCTTGGCCGCTTCAGGTGCTTTCGCGGGTGCGGCTGCGTCTGCTGCTGCTTCGACGATGGCGATGACGGTGCCTTGCGAGACTTTCTCGCCGGCTTTGACCTTGATTTCCTTGACGGTGCCGGCGACGTCGCTGGGCACTTCCATGGAGGCTTTGTCCGATTCGAGCGTGATGAGCGTCTGCTCTTTTTCGATCACGTCGCCGGGTTTCACGTTGACTTCGATGACATCGACGCCGCTGAAATCGCCGATATCCGGAACCTTGACTTCGATGAGACTCATTACTGTCCCCTTCTTGATTAGCTGCAGACAGAGGGGGAGAAACCCGCGAAAGAACCCATTGCAACTACGGCCTGACAAGAGAACGCGAACCTGGGCAGGACCACCTTTGCCGTCCGCCCAAGGACGCGCCTTTCTTTTGGTTACTTTTCTTTGGAAGACAAAGAAAAGTAACCGCCGCCCCGCGCAGGGGCGACGCTAATAGACCGTTAGCGAAACAGGTTCAACGACAGGGCGCGGATAACCGACAAACAACCCACGCCCCAGCGAGCCACTCCCACGCTCATCAAAGAATGATGCGACGGAAATCCGCGAGCAACGCACCGAGATACGCATTGAACCGCGCGGCTTCCGCGCCATCGATCACGCGATGGTCATACGACAGCGACAGCGGCAGCGTGAGACGCGGCACGAACTGCTTGCCGTCCCACACCGGCTTCATCTGGCCGCGCGACAACCCGAGGATCGCCACTTCCGGCGCGTTGATGATCGGCGTGAAGTTCGTGCCGCCGATCCCGCCGAGCGACGAGATCGAGAAGCAGCCGCCCTGCATCTGGTCCGGCTTCAGCTTGCCGTCGCGTGCGGCCTTCGACAGATCGGCCATTTCCTTCGCGATGTCGACGAGACCCTTCTTGTCCGCATCGCGGATCACCGGCACGACGAGGCCGTTCGGGGTATCTGCGGCAAAACCGACGTGGTAGTACTGCTTGAACACCAGGTTGTCGCCGTCGAGGCTCGCGTTGAAGGTCGGGAATTTCTTCAGTGCTGCAACGACCGCCTTGATCACGAACGCGAGCATCGTGAACTTCACGCCCGCCTTTTCGTGCTCCTTGTTCAGCTGCACGCGCAGTGCTTCGAGCTCGGTGATGTCCGCTTCGTCGTTGTTCGTGACGTGCGGGATCATCACCCAGTTGCGATGCAGGTTCGCGCCCGAGATCTTCTTGATGCGCGACAGCGGCTTCGCTTCGAACGGGCCGAACTTCGAGAAGTCGACCTTCGGCCACGGCAGCAGGTTCAGCTCGCCGCCGCCTGCCGGCGCGGCTGCCGCGACCGGTGCTGCGCGCTGGCCGGTCATCACGCCCTTCACGAAGCCCGTGACGTCTTCCTTCGTGATGCGGCCCTTCGGACCCGAACCCTGCACGCGTGCGACTTCGACGCCGAGTTCGCGTGCGAACTTGCGCACCGACGGCGATGCGTGGCTCGCGCGGTACTCGCCCGACGGTGCAGCGGCCGGAGCCGGTGCAGCAGCAGCCGGTGCCGGGGCGGCCTTCGCGGGTGCGGCGGCAGGTGCCGGCGCAGCAGCGGCCGGTGCCGGTGCGCTCGCCTGCGGAGCGGCTGCGGCGGGCGCTGCGCCTGCCGCGTCGAGCAGCACGATCAGCGTGCCTTCCGACACCGAATCGCCCACCTTCACCTTGATCTCTTTCACGACGCCGGCGGCCGGGCTCGGCACGTCCATCGTCGCCTTGTCCGACTCGAGCGTGACGAGCGACTGCTCCTTCTCGACCGTGTCGCCGACCTTCACGCCGATCTCGATCACCGGCACATCCTTGTAGTCGCCGATGTCCGGAA
>NZ_JAAGPM010000155.1:0-17468 GCF_017104865.1 Burkholderia sp. Ac-20349 | reverse complement strand
TGCCGAATTGCTCAAGCAACTCGGCGGGAATCGCCGGCAGGTCTACCGGTTTGGCTTTCGGTTTGCGAGGCATATAGTCTCCTTCGGAGCATCATATGCCTTGAACACGAAATTACTGACAGGCCCCCCGGAATCGACACGCGCGGTGCCGACGCAATCCACTGTGAGCCGTTGCGCCGCGCTTCGGCTCGGCATCGCGGCAAGAAGTCGCGTGGTGCGGTGCACCTGGAACCGGCAGCGGATGAAAGAACGCGAGTACCCAATACGTCGGCACACATCGATAATGGCAATCAACCATCGTATTCAACGCCTGTCATGCAACGCTGAGCCCCTTCAAAGGAGATGTCCCGATGCTTGATTTCGACGCCGCATGCCTCCTGGCACGCTACAACGACTGGGCGGACCGCACGCTATTCGGTGCGCTGGAACATGTGCCCATGCCCGAGATCGTTTGCCCACGCAACACGGTGTTCGGCTCAATACTGGCGACGCTGAATCACAACTATCAGGTCGATCTGATCTGGCATGCGCATCTGATCGGGCGCAAGCATGGCTTCAGTTCGCGGCGAGACCTCCTGTGCCCGACACTCGACGCGCTCATCGCCGCACAATGCGACGCCAACACATGGCTGAACGATTGGGTGAGCCGCCAGGATGCCGCGCGCCTCTCGGAAACGGTGTCGTTCGAGTACATTTCCGGCCGTCCCGGGCAGATGGCGCGTGGTGCGATGCTGCTGCATCTGTCCCACCACAAGACCTACCACCGTGGCTGGATTTCCCAGATGTTGTTCGAGCTTGGCGTGAAGCCGCCGGAGACCGACCTGTCCGTCTATTTGAGTCAATGAGCCCGTGTGGCAAGCGTCGGCAAGATTGCCCCCTTGGTCCGGCCAACGCGGGTACGCATCATTCCTCCTCCGTCAAGCCACTCAAGTCTACCGGCTTGGGATTTACCTGCGCGTCGACGGCACGCTGAAGTGTTCCTGGCTTTCTACGAAGCGCGTATGCCCGCATCACTGATAGCGGCGCAAACTCAAGTGCCTCGACTGGCGCATGTCCGACAATTACCGGGGTATTGAAATTTACATTCTTCTCGTCATCCAAGGGTAATGCCCATTTCCCACCGCAGCCTTCCCTGACAATCTCGCCAAGGAAGATGGCAAATGCAACGACGAGTTCCGACACTTCATCCTTGCCTTTTCCACCAGACAAAAGATCGAACAATTTTTCCAACTTCGGCAAGTCATCCAGTTCAACGTGCAACTGGATCCCATGCCCCCTGGCCTCATCGGACAACCAATCCAGCTGATCGTCCATTTTCATCAAAAACGCATCAAACGCCTCTTCGGCCGCCTTTCTATCCATAACCATTCGCACTCGATATCAATCCAGTCCCAGGTAGAACCCCACCTATACTTGCGAAGTTTGCTTCGATGCCAGCGACGCGCATCTCTTCCGCGCATCTCGGCCGGCAGTGCCGTGTGCGTGTACGCCGCCTATCAAATACTCCGGGTGCACCATGATGCAACGATACGCGAACGCTTCAAGGCATCACGGGAAATTGCGAGGATTCTCGAATACTTCCCACTGTACTCCGTCGTATCGAGAGAGTCTGCGAGACCACCGATCTGCCCGAACCTGCCGCTGCGTCATGCCACCATTCCTTTCCGCGATAGCCGGTGCGATCCCGCAGGACAACACCCCGACGATCAACAGCATCTTGACGCTCATGACCTTGCCGCATTGAAGCGACACGGCGAGCCGAATCGAAGACCGGACCACCGTGCCACTTGGTCGTTATGCCGAGCTACGCCGCGTCCACGTCGACCGCGGCCAGCACCTTCACCACCGGCGGTTCAGCCAGCCAGTCGGCCGCTTGCGCGCGGTAGGCGGTGTAGTGTTCGCTCGCGCGATGGGCTGCGACGGCAGCCTCGTCACGATAGATTTCGAACAGGTGAAATGCCAACTGGCCGTCGGTCTGCCGAAACAGGTCGTAGCGGAGGTTGCCCGGTTCGGCACGCGTTGCCGCCACCATCCGATGCAGTTCCGCCTCGACGGCCGCCGCATGCTCGGGCTTCGGCATCAGGCTTGCGAATACGTAAATGCTCATCGATACACCTCGATTCAATCAGTCAATAGATCGTGAAAGCGCGTCATCCGGCATTCACAACAGCTTGAACGCCAGCGCCGACAATGCCTCGCGCAAGCGATCGCGACCGCTCAGCGATTCAGGGCCCCGAACCCGCTCGACCGCTGCGCCGGTCCAGGTTCCGCCCGCATCGCCGCGTTCGTTCAGGTAATCGGAAACGCGCCGATCGTAGGCGCCGATCGAATCGCGCTCGGCCGCCACATCGTATTGTTCGCGGTGCAGCACGACCGCCTGCGGGAGACGCGGCTTGATGGCCGGCAGCCGATCGGGATCGGGATAGCCGACGCACATGCCGAACAGCACCATGCTCGATTCGGGCAGGCCGAGTTCCTGCGCGACGGCTTCGGGGCGGTTACGCATCCCGCCGATATAGACCATCCCGAGGCCAAACGACTCGAACGCGACCGCCGCGTTCTGGGCCGCGAGTGTCGTATCGACGGCGCCGACGACGAAGCTCTCGAGATAATCGAGCCCGTCGGTACGCTTGCCCGTCGACTCTCCCGCGCGTCTGAGCCGCGACAGATCCAGCACCCATGCCAGAAACAGTGGTGCCTCCTCGACATGTCGCTGCTTGCCGGCGAACGCGGCCAGGCGTGCTTTCCGCTCCGGATCGGTCACCGCGACGACGCTCCACGCCTGCAGATTCGACGAAGTCGACGCGGACTGCGCGGCCGCGATCGCCGCGACGAGCACATCGTCGGGCACTCGTCGATGAAGATACGAACGCACCGAGCGATGCTCGAGCAGGTTGCGCACGACTTCGTTGGTGGCAACGGGCGCATCGGGTATCTGTCGATCCCGGTAGCGCGCCGCCCAAAGCGCTCGAAGCGCGCCTTCTTCATCCACTGCCATCGTTCAGCCCCGCTTCAGTTGTTCGAGCAACGCGTGCGCGACATGCTCCGACGACGCCGGGTTCTGCCCCGTGATCAGCAGACCGTCGACGACCGCGTACGGTTGCCAGTCACCGGCCTTCGTATAGAGGCCGCCGTTCGCCTTGAGCATGTCCTCGACGAGGAACGGCACCACGTCGGTCAGGCCGACCGCCGCTTCCTCGGTATTGGCAAAACCCGTGACCGACTTGCCCTGGACGAGCGGCTTGCCATCCGGCGCCTTCGCATGGCGCAGCACGCCCGGCGCATGGCAAACCGCCGCCACCGGCTTGCCGGTCGCGATTGCGCGTTCGATCAGCGCGATCGAGTTCGCGTCTTCGGCGAGATCCCACAGCGGGCCATGCCCGCCCGGGTAGAACACGGCATCGAATGAATCGATCGAGACGTCGGACAGCTTGAGCGTCGTCGCCAGTGCCGCGCGCGCAGCTGCGTCCGCGTCGAAGCGGCGAGTCGCATCGGTCTGGAACGCCGCTTCGTTGCTTTTCGGATCGAGCGGCGGCTGGCCGCCCATGACGGATGCCAGCGTGACATCGACACCCGCATCCTTGAGCACGTAGTACGGTGCAGCAAACTCTTCCAGCCAGAACCCCGTCTTCTCCCCCGTGCTACCCAGCGTGTCGTGCGAAGTCAAAACGATAAGAACTTTCATGATTGGTTTCCGTTGAATTGATTCAGTCGTGTCCGTCGGTGTTCCAACGCGGTGATGCACCGGCCAGGCCGCCGGCAATCGCGATCCCGTGGTCGTCGGCCCCGGACCCGCCGCATGCATGCCGTCGGCCCGGGGCGCTCCGCGTCAGTTACAGCGCCCCTTCCAGCACGCGCCGGCTCACATCGAGCGTGACGTCCTTCTGCTCGCCGAGTTGCGTCATCCCGTGTTCATCCAGCTGCGCGACGAGCTGGTCGATCGCATCCGCGCCCACCCCGTAATCGGCCAGGCGCGTTTTCACGTCGAGGCGCTCGAAGAATGCACGGGTGCGCGCGATCGCTTCGTCGATGCGCGCGTCGTCCGGGCCGGACGTGATGTTCCAGACACGCTCCGCATACTGGAGAAGCTTCGCCCGCTTGCTGTCGCGCCGCACCTGCAGCATCGACGGCAGCACGACCGCAAGCGTGCGCGCATGATCGATGTCGTAACGGGCCGTCAGTTCGTGGCCGACCATGTGCGTTGCCCAGTCCTGCGGTACGCCGGCACCGATCAGGCCATTCAACGCGAGCGTCGCGACCCACATCAGATTCGCGCGCACCGCATAGTCGTGCGGCTCGGCAAGCGCCTTCGGGCCGATCTCGATCAGTGTCTGCAGCAGCCCCTCCGCAAAACGGTCCTGCGCAAGCCCATCGGCCGGATAGGTCAGGTATTGCTCGACGATGTGCGTAAACGCGTCGACGACGCCGTTCGCGATCTGCCGCGGCGGCAGCGTGTAGGTCTTCGTCGGGTCGAGGATCGAGAATGCAGGGAATACGTGCTCGCTGCGGAACGCGAGCTTCGCATGCGTCGCACGACGCGTCACGACGCCGCCGTTGTTCATTTCGGAGCCGGTCGCGGGAAGCGTCAGGACACTGCCGAACGGCAGCGCGGCATGCACGTTCGCGCCATGCGTTTCCATGATGCTCCAGGGCTCGCCGTCGAACAGCGCGGCGGCCGCGACGAACTTCGTGCCATCGATCACCGAACCCCCACCCACCGCGAGCAGGAAATCGATCCGGCTCGCGCTGACCTGCGCAACCGCTTTCATCAGCGTCTCATACGTCGGATTCGGCTCGATCCCGCCGAACTCCTGGATCTCGCGCGCGCCGAGCGCGGCCCTGACCTCGTCGAGCGTCCCGTTTTTCCGCGCGCTCTCGCCGCCGTAGAGCACGAGGACACGGGCGTCGCGCGGAATCAGGTCGTCCAGGCGCGACACGGTGCCTTCGCCGAAAACAATGCGGGTCGGATTGTAGTAACTGAAATTCTGCATGGTTTGATCCAAATTAGTAGACCAGTCGTCTAGTTCGATATTCAAAAAAAACGGCCCCTGTCGGGATCCGTCGCCTCTTCTGCTACGAAGGGCCATATCGGGTGCCGGCACGCATCAAGGCGGAGGATGCAATGGACTTGCCGGACGTAGCTGCCAACATCGCGTTCGTGGTGGTGATACTACTCCACTATTAGACCGGTCGTCTAGCAACAGCCGACGTTCCACACCCGGTGCATGAAAGTCCGACACCCGGCCCCGCTCACCCGGTCGAACATGTCGCCTGCCGGCGCTCGCGCGGGGCCCTCTTCCGTTGCCGGCGGAGTTCGATCGAATGCTGCGCCACCGGCAACACTTCCGCTGGCGCGCAGTTCGCCGATTACGCGCCAGCCGCCAGTCGCGAAAGAATCGCATCGTCGATGTCGGCCACCGCACAGGTCCCGAGCATCGCCATGTTTCGGTCGACCTCATCCCGAAGGAGTCGAATCGCGTGCCGCACGCCAGTCTCGCCGCCCACGGCCGCGGCATACATGAACGGACGCCCCAGGAACACGAATCGAGCACCGAGCGCCAGCGCCTTGAGTACATCGCCGCCTCGCCGGATCCCGCTGTCCATCATCACGATGGTCCGGTGGCCCACCGCCTCGCAGATTTCAGGCAGTACGTGCAACGGCTCGACCGCCCCATCCAGTTGGCGGCCACCATGGTTCGACACGATGATGCCGTCCGCGCCGATCGACACCGCTCGATCGGCATCGTCCGCGCGAAGAATGCCCTTGACGACCAGGTTGCCGTTCCAGCGCTCCCGTATTCGAGCAATATCCGTCCACGACAGATGATCGCGCCCGGTCGTGTCCCGGATCGCCGAAGCCGAAAGCATGGGCGCACCTCGCGTGGCAAACGAGTTTTCGAAATGCGGCATGCCATGATTGATCAACGTGCGCAGGAAAGTCCCCATCAGCCAGCGCGGCCTCGAGATCCCGTCCACCGCAAGACGAAGCGACGGTCGCAATGGCAACGAGAATCCCGCGCGCGTGTTGTTCTCCCGGTTCGCCCACACCGGGATGTCGACCGTCACGACGAGCGTCGAAAAACCCGCTGCCTTGACTCGGTCTATCAATGCGGCGACACGCGATGAGTCTCCCGGCAGGTAAGCCTGAAACCACGTGCCCGGCGAAGCCGCATGAACGGCTTCCATCGGGATGAGCGACGAGCCGCTCATGATCGCCGGGACGTTCTCCGCCTTCGCAGCCTGAGCCAGGACGATGTCGCCACGGTAAGCCGAAATCGCACTGATACCGACCGGCGCGATGCCGAACGGGGACGCGTAGGTGCTGCCGAACAGCACGGTTTCCTGCGATCGATGCGAAACGTCCACCAGAACCTTCGGGCTGAACTTCAGCCGTTCGAATGCCGTTCGATTCGCGGCGGCGGATACCCCATCCTCTGCCGCCCCCGATATATAGCCGAACAACGGGCGCGGCAGATGGCTGCGTGCCGCTGCCTCGAAGTCCGCCAGCGAAAGAATCTTGCGCAGTCGAGCGGGCACATCGCGCTTGACCCCGTAGGCGGACTGGGATTGCCGCCCGACCGGCATCATCGGCCGCGCTTCTGTACCGCTGGGGTGATCTTTCATCGCTCTTTCCGCCTTCAGGTTCATCAGGTTTTCGTCGACCGGCGTCCGATCACTTCGGTGACGCACGGTTTGGCACCGGCCGCATCATCGTTCGAACGTGCCTCGTTGACGCATCAGTTCGCGAAAGAGCCCTTCGTTTTTCTCGAACGGCGCCCGGCCGTGCACGTAAAAATAGTTGTTCAGCACAACCAGGTCGCCAACCGGCAGCGTCACCTCCGTCGTCCCGGATGACGCCTCCATCGATTCCGACAGTGCATGCAGAAATGCCGCCTCTTCGCGATTGGCAGGCTGGACGAACTGGTCGATGAAGGAGATCGACAAGCCGAACTCGCTTTCGAAGAACAAGGGGCGCTCGACCTTCTCGGACACGTTCTTCGAGCCCGGCGCCTTGTAAAGGAACGGGTGGACCCCAAGCCGGTGTTTCGCAAACCGATCGCGTTCCTGCCAGTCGTCGAGGTGAAGAAAGCGCGACTCGCCGCCCATCGCGTTCCGCTCGGCGAACTTCATCATCAACAACCAGTCCGTTGCCTCGCTGACGAACGTCCCGTCGGCGTGCATCGTGAACAAGCGATAAGCCTGGCGAAGATAGGAGTCGCTGTCGTCGGTATGTTTCACGACGAAGCGTGCGTAATAGGTGCCCGACATGGCGTCGTGGTTGCTCGTACCGAGGATATGGGCGACGGCGGTACCGAACTTCACGAAGTCGGATGCATCCTGCGAAAGATCCTGCAGGCCGATGGTGAACCCGCCGTGGCGACGATCCTTGACCAGCTCGATCAACATGCGCGCGAACGCGTCGCCCAGTCGCCGGATCAGCGAATCGGCAAGCGCAAAGCGCATGAACGGCACGTATTCCAGATTCTGGACATCGATGTCCCGAACGTCCTGCAGGAATCCGGCAAGCGCCTGACGATCGGCCGTGACATGCATGATCCGATGGTGATCCGGATGCGGCGACAAACGGAAAGACGGTTGTTGCAAGGTGTCGGCGGACGCTTCCATGGTGTTCTCCAGGGTGACAGGTCGCCTTATTTCAGCCGATTTCTCTGATAGCATCCAGACCACGATCGCGAAACTTTATTCCGAAATGGAGATTAAATGATCGACGCGCGCCAGCTGCGGTATTTCGTCACCGTGGTGGAAGAGCTGCACTTCGCCAAGGCAGCGGATCGATTGAACGTCGCTCAATCCGCGCTCAGCACCCAGATTCAGCGCCTCGAGCAAAACATCGGTGTCCGGCTGCTGAACCGGAACAAGCGTCAGCCGGTCACGTTGACCGATGCGGGACGCCTGTTCCACGCCGAAGCCATGACGGCATTGCGGCATATCGAACGGGCGGAACAAGTCGGACGGTTGGCAGCCAGGGGCCTGGCCGGCATGGTCCGGATCGGCTTCGTCGCGTCGAGCGTGACCAATGGCGTGCTGCCCGGGATGCTGCGCCGGTTTCGCGTGTCGCATCCCAATGTCCGGGTCGACATTGCCGAGATGGCAACGCCTCGGCAACTCGAGGCGCTGGACAGCGGCGAAATCGACATCGGCATCGTGCGCCCCCGGCCGCGATACGGCGCGGGCATCGTCGCAACGATCGTTCAGACCGAGCGACTCGTCGTTGCAATGGCAGAACACCACCCGCTGGCGACGCGACGCAAGCTGCACGCGCAAGACCTGCAGGCCGAGTCCTTCATTTCCCCTCAGTTCGACGAGGACGATGCGTTCAGCGAGGTGCTGTCGTCACTGGGCCAGGTCGGAGGCTTTACGCCCGCCCTCGACTACCGGGTAAAAGACTTCATGTCCGCGATCAGCCTTTCCTCTGCCGGCTATGGCGTGGCAGTCATACCCGAATCGATGAAGGGCCTCAGCCCTCACGGCCTTTGCTACCGCCCCATCACGGACTTCGCTTTCTCCGTTCACCTGGCGTTGGCCCATCGACGCCGGGACGTGTCCCCGGCCGTTCGTGCTTTCGTCAAGGAAGCGACTACGGCCAGCGCCGATCGTGCGTCGGCGTAGCACGGCGCCTTGCACGGGATACACGAGATATCGCCGCTTCGATCTCCGTTGACGGCAAACGGTGCGACCGTACCGGCGAACGCCGCGGAACGAAACCGTTGGCGGCCTCACTTCCGTTTTGCGGCATGGCAGTTGGCCACGCGTCGCTCGATCGTCTCCATCAATTTGCGTGCGGCGGGCGACGGATCTCTGCCCCGACGGGTCACGAAACCGATATCGCGCCGCACCACCGGTTCGACCAGCGGAATCTTCGAAACGTCCGCCACCGTGAAGGCATCGAGCACCGTCATCGGCAAGGCGGTCACGCCCACCCGCATCTGGCAGCAGCGCATTCGGAATGCGTTGCCTCCGACTCAACGCCACAAAAACAAAAAACCCGCGAGCGCTAGGCTTCTCGCGGGCTTTCTTACCTTCATCGAATCGCACTGAAAGCGATCGTGGTGCCGGGGACCGGACTTGAACCGGCAAGCCTGTTAAGGCGGCGGATTTTCGTCACACTGCTTCTTTCAAAGCCGGCGTCGCGTGCGCGATGCCGTTCGTGCGCTGGACTATGCCTTCACCGTCACGCGCGGGCATGACCGCTGCCCGTGCGCCTTAGGCGCCCCCCGTCTAGTCTCTACACCTTCCTCGCGGATACCGCGAGGCTTGGCTCGGCGTTGCCTCGATGCGCGCATCAGGGGTTTCACCGAATTTGAAGGGTTCTGCACCGACCGTTTCCGACCGGGCACTCAATCGTTTAAGTCCGCTATGTTTACCAATTTCATCACCCCGGCAAGAGGGCGGACGCGATTCTACCATTGCTCGCGCCCCCCTTCCTCATTTGTTCCGTCGTTGATTGCCCGACCGGCGACGCGCTGCCACGGCAACGTCCCGAGACCGATCCGGTCCGGTGAAACATCGCCCCATGCAACGACACCGATGCCTGCCGGAACGATCGGCCGCGCGTTCGATCGCATGCGCCTTACATCCGGAAAATGAAAGGTTTCGATTTCGCCTGACATCCGCATGCTCGACCGACGCGGCCGATGCCCCGATTTCTGACGGAATTTCGATACGCGGGCGATTCGCCGCATTTCGTTAAGCCCGCCTTAAGCAACACCGTGATAGCCGATCCCGGCGTTGCGAACGGCGCGCCGCACGTTCGCGCGTTTTTCACCGAAACGAAATATGTGCGCCTTAGCCTGACCCGCGCCCATGTAATTAGCGGTAATAGATCAACCCGATTCGGTCGGCACGAATCATTCGTTCAGGAAAACGAAATGTTTAGAAAGCCTCTGTTCATTGCGATGTCGGCATCGGTCTTTCTTGCGGCATGCGGTGGAGACGATGCGACCTCGACTCCCGGTATCGCACCGGCCAACACGGCGGCCGTGCCGAACACGGCCACCGCGTCCGGCTACGCGCTGTCCGTGTTCGCGAAAGCGCCGGTCTCCACCGACAAGCCCGACTCGATCGTCCAGTTCAACGACACCGTCTTCATCGGCTACCAGAAGGCCGGTGACGTCAAGGACGGCTCGGTCCCGGGGCTGACCAACGATGTCGTTCAGTACGACCTGGCCGGCAACGCGCTCAAGACTTACTCGGTGCCGGGGCACGTCGACGGCCTGATGGCGCGCGCCGACACCAACACGCTCTGGGCGATGGCCAACGAAGACGGCAATCCCGAGTTGACGATCATCGACCTCAAGGCCGGCACGCAGAAGACCTACGCGCCGACCGTCAATCCGACCGCGCACGGCGGCGGCTACGACGACATGCAACTGCTCAACGGCAACGTCTACGTGAGCGCGTCGAACCCGACGACGCCGGGCACCGCGCCGACGGTCGTCCAGCTCACGCTGAACGCCAACGGCACGACGTTCGACGTCGCCCCCGTACTGGCCGGCAACGCACAGGCGACCGACCTGACGCCGTCGGTCGGCGGTTCACCGAATCCGACCTACAACCAGCCGGTCACGCTGGCCCTGACGGACCCGGATTCCGAAGCGATCGATACGGCCGGCGACCTCGTCCTCGACAGCCAGGCCGACGGCAAGCTGGTGTTCATCCACAATCCGGGCGCAAGCCAGAGTGTCAGCGTGCTGACGCTCACGCTCTTCAACGACAAGGACGGCCCCGTGTATCCGGTCGACGATACCCGCTGGGTGCCGGCACCCGGGCCGCAAAACAAGACCTTCATGTTGTTCACCGACGCAAACAACACGACGTACCGCGTCGATGCCGCATTCACCCAGGGCGACGCATACAGCGCCGGCCAGGGCCAGGTGATGAAGCTCGATCCGAAGACCGGCCACCTGACGCCGATCGCAACGAGCGTCGGCAACGCGTCGGCGCTTCAGGATCCGCACGGCATGCTGTTCGTCGCGCTGTAACGTCCGTCGGCGCTTGCGTACCGTCCGCCACCCGGGTCGACGGACGGTACGCGGGCCACGCGATTCGGGCGTCGCCGTTCTTCGCGCGCGCCCCCACCCCGCTATCGCGCCGACAGGCACGCCTGCACCGATCCTTCGCCACAAACCGCGTCGCACGCCCCCACGACCCGCCGTTCCGCCGCTACAATCCACGCTTGGTTTCGCGAGCGCTTTCGTCATACGAGCCCGCGCGCGCTGTCCGATGTGCCCCCTTCACGCGTCATCGGCAGGTCACAAACGTTTTCGATAATTTTCCGGCCGAAAACGTTTACATCGCGCTACCACATGACCTCGACCATCAAGGACGTCGCTGCCCTCGCGGGCTTCTCGATCGCCACCGTCTCGCGCGCGATCAACGCGCCGCATACCGTCAGTCCCGCCACGCTGCAAACGATCCGTACCGCGATCGACACGCTGCAGTTCCGCCCGAGCCCGCTCGGCCGGCAACTGCGCGGCGAGCGCACGCGGCTCGTCGGCGTCGTCGTGCCGACATTGTCGAACCCCGTGTTCGCCGACTGCCTGCAAGGCATCGACGAGCTCGCGACCGCGGCCGGCTTCAAGCTGATCCTGATGACGACCGAATACGATGCGGCACGCGAGCGTCATGCGATCGAGACGCTGCGCGAGCAGCGCGTCGAAGGGCTGATCCTCACCGTCGCCGACGCGGACACGCACCCGCTGCTCGACATGCTCGACCGCGACGGCCCGCACTACGTGCTGATGCACAACGATACGCAGCGCCGCCCGTCGGTATCGGTCGACAACCGCAGCGCCGCCTACGACGGCGTGCGGATGCTGACCGCGCGCGGTCATCGTCGCGTGCTGATGCTGGCCGGCTCGCTCGCCGCGTCGGATCGGGCACGCCAGCGTCATCTCGGTTATGCGCAGGCGCTCGAGGAAAGCGGCGTCGCCACGCTGCCGCCGGTCGAAGTCGACTTCAACGCGCCCGAATTGCCCGACGCGGTGCTTGCGCATCTCACCGCGCACGCGACGCGTCCGACCGCCCTCTTCTGCAGCAACGACCTGCTCGCGATGGTCGTGATGCGCGGCCTGCGCCGCGCGGGTTTCTCGATCCCGGACGACCTGTCGGTGCTCGGCTTCGACGGCATCGCAATCGGCGAACTGCTCGCGCCGCCGCTCGCGAGCGTCGCGACGCCGAACCGCGACATCGGCCGCCACGCGTGGCAGCGCCTCGTCGAATGCATCGGCGGCGCAGCCATCGAACGCACGTCGCTGATCCTGCCGCACGTGGTGCGCGACGGCGCGACGGTCGCCCCGCCGGCCACCGACCTGCAATTGCGCCAGGCCTGAACCCGGGCGCCGCACCGCCCCGTACACAACACCACCACCCCAGCGCCTCACCCTCGCCCGGAGACCAACCGTGTCCTTTCGCCTGACCTCGCTGCTGCGTGCGCTTGCCGCGCCGCTCGCCTGCGCCGCGCTCATCGCCGGCGCGCCCGCCGCCCATGCCGACGAAACGGCGATCTGCTACAACTGCCCGCCCGAATGGGCCGACTGGGCCGCGCAGATCGCGGCGATCAAGCAGAAGACCGGCATCCGCGTGCCGTTCGACAACAAGAACTCGGGCCAGTCGATCGCGCAGCTGATCGCCGAGCAGAAGAGCCCGGTCGCCGACGTCGTCTATCTCGGCGTATCGTCGGCGTTCCAGGCGAAGGACAAGGGCGTGATCGCGCCGTACAAGCCCACGCACTGGAACGACATTCCCGTGAACCTGAAGGACCCGCAAGGCTACTGGTTCGCGATCCACTCGGGCACGCTCGGCTTCTTCGTGAACAAGGACGCGCTCGACGGCAAGCCGGTGCCGCGCTCGTGGGCCGATCTGCTGAAGCCGGAATACAAGGGCATGGTCGGTTATCTCGATCCGTCGAGCGCGTTCGTCGGCTATGCGGGCGCGGTCGCCGTGAACCAGGCACTCGGCGGCAGCCTCGACAACTTCAAGCCGGCGCTCGACTGGTTCAGGAAGCTGAAAGCGAACGCGCCGATCGTGCCGAAGCAGACCGCGTATGCGCGCGTGCTGTCGGGCGAGATTCCGATCCTGCTCGACTACGACTTCGATGCGTATCGCGCGAAGTACAAGGACAACGCCAACGTCGAGTTCGTGATTCCGAAGGAAGGCACGATCGCGGTGCCGTACGTGATGAGTCTCGTGAAGGGTGCGCCGCACGACGCGAACGGCAAGAAGGTGCTCGACTTCGTGCTGTCCGACGAAGGCCAGAAGCTGTGGGCCAACGCATACCTGCGTCCGGTACGCGCACAGACGCTCGGCGCGGACATCGCGTCGAAGTTCCTGCCGGCGAGCGAATATGCCCGCGCGAAATCGGTCGACTTCGGCAAGATGGCGGCCGGCCAGCAGGCATTCGGCCAGCAGTACCTGCAGGTGATGCAGTAAGCGGCAGGACGCAACCGATGCTCGACCTGACTTTCCCGCTGCGCTGGCGCGTCGCGCTCGTCGCGCCGGCGCTTGCGGTGTTCGCCGCGTTCTGGCTGCTGCCGATGGCAGCGCTCGTGCAGGTGTCCGCCGACGGCGCGTTCTTCTCGCACTACGCGGCGCTGCTCGGCAATGCGCGCTACATGAAGAGCCTCGGCGAGACCGTCGCGCTGTCCGCGGGCGTCACGCTCGCGACGCTCGTGCTGTCGACGATCTCGGGCCTCCTGCTCGCGCGCCGCGAATTCGCGGGCAAGCGCGTGCTGCTCGCGCTGCTGACGTTTCCGCTTGCGTTCCCGGGTGTCGTCGTCGGCTTCATGGTCATCATGCTCGCCGGTCGGCAGGGGCTGATCGGCATGCTGTCCGCGAAGCTGACCGGTGACAAGTGGGTATTCGCGTACTCGGTGGCCGGGCTCTTCATCGGCTACCTGTACTTCTCGATTCCGCGCGTGATCGTCACCGTGATCGCGGCCGCGTCGAAGCTCGACGCGTCGCTCGAGGAAGCCGCACGCTCGCTCGGCGCATCGCCGTGGCGCATCTTCGTCGACATCGTGCTGCCCGCGCTCGCGCCGGGCCTGATCGCGGCCGGCGCAATCTGCTTCGCGACCGCGATGGGTGCGTTCGGCACCGCGTTCACGCTCGCCACCGACCTGAACGTGCTGCCGATGACGATCTATACCGAGTTCACGCTGAACGCGAACATCGCGACGGCGGCCGGCCTGTCGATCGTGCTCGGCATCGTCACCTGGGCCGTGCTCGCGCTCGCGCGCCGCTTCACCGGCCACACCGCCGCCGCCGCGGCCTGAGGACTCCCGCATGCAATCGCTTTCCGGCTCTTCCGCGCCGTCGCCTTCACCGGCACCCGCTCCCGCCCAGGCGAACGGCGTCGCGCGCCGCGCGCCGCGCGTCACGGGCGCCCGCGCGATCGCCGCACTGCAATGGGGCGTCACGCTGCTGCTGTGCGCGTTCCTGATCGTGCCTGTCGTGATGTCGGTGCTAGCAGGTCTCACCGTCAACTACTTCCGTGGCCTGTCGAGCGGCCTCACGCTGCGCTGGCTCGAACAGGTGTGGCAGCAATATCACGGCTCGGTCGCGCTGTCGCTCTACGTCGCGTTCGCGACGCTCGCGATCGTGCTCGTCGTCGGCGTGCCGGCCGGCTATGCGCTCGCGCGCAGCAAGAGCCGCGTCGCGCGCGCGATCGAGGAAGCGCTCGTGCTGCCGGTCGCGCTGCCGGGCCTCGCGTCGGCGCTCGCGCTGCTGGTCGTGTACGGCGGCTTCACGGCGTTCCGGATGAGCCTGTGGTTCATCGTCGTCGGCCACGTCGTGTTCACGCTGCCGTTCATGGTGCGCGCGGTCGCGGCCGTCGCAGCCGGCGCCGACCTGCGCACGCTCGAGGAAGGTGCGGCGAGCCTCGGTGCGTCGTTCGTCACGCGCTTCGTCACGATCGTGCTGCCGAACCTGCGCCCCGGCATCGTCGCGGGTGCGCTCGCGGTGCTTACGCTGTCGATCGGCGAATTCAACCTCACGTGGATGCTGCACACGCCCGACACCAAGACGCTGCCCGTCGGGCTCGCCGATACGTATGCGTCGCTGCGCCTCGAAGTCGGCAGCGCGTACACGATCCTGTTCCTGCTGATGACGCTGCCGCTGCTCGTCGCGATGCAGTGGCTCGGCGTCGATCCGTCCGGCACGCGCGCGCTCAAGAAGCGCCCGCGCTGATTTTTCCGCAGACATGAAACTCGATTCCACTCCCATCACCCTGACCCGCTGCGCGAAGACGTTCCGCGGCACACGCGTGCTCGAACCGCTCGACCTGTCGATCGGCGCGGGCGAAACGCTCGTGCTGCTCGGGCCGTCCGGCTGCGGCAAGACGACGACGCTGCGCCTGATCGCGGGCCTTGACACACCGGATGCCGGCGGCACGATCGCGTTCGGCAATGACGACGTGACGCCGCTGCCGATCGAGCGCCGGCAGGTCGGCATGGTGTTCCAGAACTACGCGCTGTTTCCGAACCTGACGGTGCGCGGCAACGTCGGCTACGGGCTGAAGATCCGCAAGACCGAGCCGCGCGCGCTGCGCGAGCGCGTCGACGAGCTGCTCGCGATGATGCGGCTCGACGCGCATGCGGACAAGCCGATCGACCAGCTGTCGGGCGGCCAGCGCCAGCGCGTCGCGCTGGCCCGCGCGCTGGCGGTACGGCCGCGCGTGCTGCTGCTCGACGAGCCGCTGACCGCGCTCGACGCGAAGCTGCGCGACACGCTGCGGCGCGAAATGAATGCGCTGCTGCGCGAACTCGGCGTGACGACGGTCTACGTGACGCACGACCAGGCCGAGGCGATGGAGCTCGGCGACCGGATCGTCGTGATGGGCGCGGGCCGCATCGAGCAGATCGGCACGCCGCGCGACATTTACTACCACCCGGCGAACCGCACGGTCGCGCAGTTCATCGGCACGCTGAACCGGCTTGCCGGGCAATGGCGCGACGGCACGCTGGTGACCACGGGCGGCGCGATCGCGACGCCGCACGCCGCCGACGAGTGGTTCTTCCGCCCCGAGGATGCGCAGCTCGCCGATCCCGCGCATGCGCCGCTGCGCGGCGCGGTCAGTGCGTGCGCGTTCCTCGGCGAGCGCACGCGGCTCACGATCGAGCACGCGGCACCCGACGCACTCGTGATCGACGTGCCGGGCCGCATCGCACTCGCACACGGTACGGCGGTCGGCCTCACGATCGCACCGGAAGGGCTGATCGCGCTCGGTGCGTAACCCGTCATTCGGGCATCATTCATGCAGCACCCCACCGCGGCGCACGACGCCGCCGCGACAACAATCAGACGATTCCGAGGAACGACGATGCTGCTTGCTCAAATCAGCGATCTCCACATCAAGCGTCCGGGCCAGCTCGCGTACCGGCGCGTCGACACGGCGGCCGCGCTCGCGCGCTGCATCGCCAGGCTGAACGCGCTCGTGCCGCGCCCCGACGCCGTGCTCGTCACCGGCGACCTGACCGACTTCGGTCACGATGAAGAGTACGGCAACCTGCGCGGGCTGCTCGCGACGCTCGAGATTCCGTACTACCTGATGATCGGCAATCACGACGACCGCGCCGGGTTGCGCCGCGCGTTTGCCGATCGCGCCGAACTGCAGGACGGCGAATTCGTGCAGTACGCGCTCGACGTCGGCGCGGTGCGCGTGCTCGCGCTCGATTCGCAGGTACCCGGCGCCAGCTACGGCGACCTGTGCGACGCACGGCTCGCCTGGCTCGCCGCGCAGCTCGACACCGCGCGCGACCGGCCGGTGATCGTCGCGCTGCATCACCCGCCGTTCGTGTCGGGGATCGGCCACATGGACAAGCTGCGCCTCGCGCCCGCCGCTTCTGCGAAACTCGACGCGCTGCTGCGTGGTCATCCGAACGTCGAGCGCGTGCTGTGCGGCCACGTGCATCGCACGATGTTCACGCGCTTCGGCGGCACACTCGCGTCCGCGGTGCCGTCGCCCGCGCATCAGGTCGCATTCGACCTGCGAACCGATGCGCCCTCCGCATTCCGGCTCGAACCGCCGGCGTTCGCGATCCATTGCCATGCGCCCGATACGGGGATGACGTCGCATCACGTGTACATCGATGAAGGCGACGGGCCTTATCCGTTTTACGAACCGACGGGGGAGTTGGTCGACTGACATTGAAAACGGCAGGTCTCAGGATATCGCCCTCTGAACGCTCAGGGTGAATCGCATTCATCTCGCGTATCCGATAGAGCCTTGCCGCTGTTCGACATGTATTGCCTAATTGCCAGTGCCGTCGTCAGCATCGTTTTTTGTTTCCGGCAACGGATAGTTTCACGCTCACCCTGACAATCGGGCCATTTTTGACCCGGTCGAGCCAAAAATGGCCCGATAAATTCTCTTTCTTTTCAATGGGTTGATTTTGATCGGGCCAAAAATGGCCCGATTTCCCCTCAAAAAAGACGATTTCTTTTGAGAT
>NZ_JAAGPM010000154.1:0-17570 GCF_017104865.1 Burkholderia sp. Ac-20349 | reverse complement strand
GCCTTGTAGCGGGCGGCGACATCCTTGAACGACGGGCCGACGAGCTTGCGGTCGACCGCGTGGCAGCCCATGCACGCGTTGCCGCGCGCCACCTTCAGGCCGTCGCCGACATCCGCGTGCGCGACCGGTGCCGGCGTCGCGCTGCTGCCGAGGTTTCTCGTCGACGATCCGGCTGCGCACGCTGGTGCGCCGCTCGTCGAGCTGACGGCCGCACCGCGTTGCGACATCGAGCGCGAGATCTGGCTCGTCGTCCATCCGGACGTGCGCCGGTCCCCGCGCGTGCAGCGGGTCGCCGACGCGATCGCCGATGCGGTTCACGCGGCGGACGGCCGGCTCTAGGCTGCCGCGGCCGCGCGCGGCTTTGCCATGCGCTCCGGCGGCCGGCATAGTGACGGTTTGCGTTCTGAATTCGCCGGACCCGCCGCCATGCCCACCACCCCCGCCTGCGTCGTTCGCGACGCGACCGACGCCGACCTCGATGCGATCCACGCGATCTATGCGCACCACGTGCACCACAGCGTCGCGTCGTTCGAAGAGACGCCACCCGACGTCGCCGAACTGCGCGCGCGCCGCGACGCGGTGCAGCGCCACGGGCTGCCGTATCTCGTCGCCGAATGCAACGGCCGCGTGGCCGGCTACGCGTACGCGACGCCGTACCGCACGCGCAGCGCGTACCGCTTCACGATCGAGGATTCGATCTACATCGACGAGTCGCAGCGCGGGCGCGGGATCGGCCGCGCGCTGCTCGCGGCACTGATCGAACGCTGCGAGGCCGGCCCGTGGCGGCAGATGATCGCGGTGATCGCCGATGGCGGCACCGGCGGCTCGACGTCGCTGCATCGCGCGTTCGGCTTCGAGCCGGCCGGCATGCTGAAGGCGGCCGGTTTCAAGCACGGCCGCTGGATCGATACGGCGCTGCTGCAGCGCCCGCTCGGCGACGGCGCGCGCACGCTCCCTGTCTCGCCCTAGCCCGCCGCGTCGCGCTAGAATGGCCGCATGTCAAAACAGACTCATTCCACACCCGACGAGGCGGCGCCGGACTCCCGCAACGAGTACACGGTCGACGAACTTGCACGCGTGTCCGACACGACCGTGCGCAATGTCCGCGCCTACCAGGATCGCGGGCTGCTCGCCCCGCCGGAAAAGCGCGGCCGCGTCGGCATCTACGACGACACGCACGTCGCGCGCCTGAAGCTGATCAATCACCTGCTCGCACGCGGCTATACGCTGTCGAACATCCAGGACCTGATCAAGGCGATCGACGAAGGCCACGACCTGCGCTCGATCCTCGGCCTCGAAAACGCGATCGGCGGCCGCTGGTCGCACGAATTGCCGAAGACCTATTCGCTCGCCGCGCTCGCGCAGATGTTCGGCCCGCAGGCGACCACGCAGCTGTCACGCGTGACCGAACTCGGCCTGCTCGAACGGCGCGGCCTGTCGTTCGTCGCGAAGAACCCCGCACTGCTCGAAGCAGCGGCCGCGATGACGAAGGAAGGCATCCCGCCCCGCGAGCTGCTCGACGTGATCAGCCTCGCGCGGCCGCATTTCGACGCGATCGCGCGACTGCTCGTCGATCTCGTCGTGAAGCGGCTCGACCGCTACGACGCCGACACGCTGCCGCCCGCCACCGACGTGCCCGAACTGGTCGACGCAATCTGGCGCCTGCGCCCGCTCGCGGCCGTGTTCGTCGAAGGCGAGACGAACCGCGCACTCGAAACCGCGGCGAGCGCCTATCTCGGCGGCCGTGTCGCGACGATCCTCGACAAGAAGCTCAGCGACGAGGCCGCGCGGCAGGCCGGCACGCCGGCATCGAAAAACGACAGCGACGAAGCATAGGCACGCCGCCGTCATATTGATATCGGCAATGCTTCGTTTGCGGGCGTGATCGCCCATGCGACGATTCTTCCAATCGAGCGGCACCGCCGCTCGCCCGAAGACGTTTTGCATGGAGTCCGTTCGATGATTCGTTTCACCCGCTGGATCGCCCGCGCCGCCGCCGTCACCACGCTCGTCGCACTGTCCGCCGCGCCGGCTTTCGCGCAAGGCGGCGCCGACAAGGTCGTGCGCATCGGCTACCAGAAGGCCGGCCTGCTGTCGGTCATCAAGGCGCAAGGTTCGCTCGAAGCGCGGCTCAAGCCGCTCGGCTATGGCGTCCAGTGGTTTGAATTCCCGGCCGGCCCGCAACTGCTCGAAGCGCTGAACGCGAACAGCATCGACTTCGGCTATACGGGTGCGCCGCCACCCGTGTTCGCGCAGGCGGCCGGCGTGCACTTCGTCTATGTCGGCGCGGAACCGCCGGCACCGCACAACGAAGCCGTGGTCGTGAAGGCCGATTCGCCGATCCGTTCGGTCGCCGGCCTGCGCGGCAAGAAGATCGCGTTGCAGAAGGGCTCGAGCGCGAACTACCTGCTGCTCGAAGCGCTGAAGAAGGCCGGCGTGCGCTACGACGAAATCCGCCCCGTGTACCTTGCGCCGGCCGACGCGCGCGCCGCATTCGAGAGCGGCAACGTCGATGCGTGGGTCGTCTGGGATCCGTACTATGCAGCCGCGCAAAACGCGCTGAAGGTGCGCACGCTGTCCGACTACACGGGACTCTCGGCGACCAACAACTTCTACGAAGCGACGCGCGATTTCGCGCAGCAGCATCCCGACGTGGTCGGCACGATCCTGAAGCAGGCGCGCGAGACGGGCCAATGGGTCAACACGCATCCGGCCGACACGGCCGCGCTGATCGCACCGAAGGTCGGCCTGCCGCAACCGCTCGTCGAGACGTGGATCAAGCGGGTCCCGTTTGGCGCGGTGCCGCTCGACGAAAAGATCGTCGCGGCCCAGCAAGGTGTCGCCGATGCGTTTTATGCGGCGAAGCTGATTCCGCAGAAACTGAGCGTGGCCGACAACGCATGGGTCGACAAGAGCGTGCAGAGTGCGCTCGCGGCGAAGTAACGCGCAACCCGCGGCGCGAACTGATTCGAACGAGGCCGACCGGCACCCTGCCCGTCGGCCTCGTTCGTTGCTTGTCACGGATGACCGGGAAAGGCGACGCGAAGTACCGGCATTCGACCAGGCAGCCATCCACGATGGCCGGAATTCGCTCGATACAGTTGACAACTACCGTTGCCATGGTTGATGCTTGAAAACATGAGCCGCCAAGCATTCGCCATTGCGCTGATTATTCGCACCATTCTTCGAATGGTGGGTTAGCGCGCATCCGGCTCAATGACGACAACCCGCCCCTGAGGCGGGTTGTTTCATTTCCGCCCAGGGCATTTCAAACCCGCCCCCGAAAGGAAATGACCGTGTCTTTGTACCGAAGCTCGCCTGACGCTTGCACCACGCTTGCCACGCCAGCCCAACCTCCCGTCGACTACGTCAAGAAAATTCTCACCGCCCGTGTCTACGACGTCGCGCGCGAGACGGAACTCCAGCCCGCCCGCAACCTGTCGGCCCGGCTGCGCAACGCCATCTACCTGAAGCGCGAGGACAACCAGCCGGTGTTCTCGTTCAAGCTGCGCGGCGCGTACAACAAGATGGCGCACATTCCGGCGGACGCGCTCGCGCGCGGCGTCATCACGGCGTCGGCCGGCAACCATGCGCAGGGTGTCGCATTCTCGGCAGCGCGGATGGGCGTCAAGGCCGTGATCGTCGTGCCGGTCACGACGCCACAGGTGAAAGTCGATGCGGTGCGTGCGCACGGCGGCCCGACGGTCGAGGTCATCCAGGCTGGCGAGTCGTACAGCGACGCGTACCAGCACGCGGTCAAGGTGCAGGCGGAGCGCAATCTCACGTTCGTCCACCCGTTCGACGATCCGTACGTGATCGCCGGCCAGGGCACGGTCGCGATGGAAATCCTGCGCCAGCACCAGGGGCCGATCCACGCGATCTTCGTGCCGATCGGCGGCGGCAGCCTCGCGTCCGGCATTGCTGCCTACGTGAAGGCCGTGCGCCCGGAGATCAAGGTGATCGGCGTGCAGACCGAGGATTCGTGCGCGATGGCGCAATCGCTCGCGGCCGGCCGGCGCGTCGAGCTGACCGAGGTCGGTCTGTTCTCGGACGGCACCGCGGTGAAGCTGGTCGGCGAAGAAACCTTCAGGCTGTGCGCCGAATACCTCGACGGCGTCGTGACGGTCGACACCGATGCCCTATGCGCGGCCATCAAGGATGTGTTCCAGGATACCCGCAGCGTGCTCGAACCGGCCGGCGCGCTCGCGGTCGCGGGTGCGAAGCGCTACGCGGAGCGCGAAGGCATCGAGAACCAGACGCTCATTGCGGTCACGTCCGGTGCGAACGTGAACTTCGACCGGATGCGCTTCGTGGCCGAGCGCGCGGAAGTGGGTGAAGCGCGCGAAGCCGTGTTCGCGGTCACGATCCCCGAGGAACGCGGCAGCTTCCGGCGCTTCTGCGCGCTCGTCAGTGACCGCAACCTGACCGAGTTCAACTACCGGATCGCCGACGCGCAATCCGCGCACTTCTTCGTTGGCATGCAGATCAAGCGTCGCGGCGAATCGGCCGAGATCGCCGCGAACTTCGAATCGCACGGCTTCAGGACCATCGACCTGACGCACGACGAACTGTCGAAAGAACATATCCGCTACATGGTGGGTGGCCGTTCGCCGCTCGCGCTCGACGAGCGCCTGTTCCGCTTCGAATTCCCCGAACGGCCGGGCGCACTGATGAAGTTCCTGTCGGCGATGGCACCGGACTGGAACATCAGCCTGTTCCACTACCGCAACCAGGGCGCGGACTACAGCTCGATCCTCGTCGGGTTGCAGGTGCCGCAGGCCGATCGCGCCGCATTCGACCACTTCCTGTCGACGCTCGGCTATCCGTACATCGAGGAAGGCAGCAATCTCGCCTATCGCTTGTTCCTGTAGTACGGATCGCGCTTGCCGACGACGCGGGTATTTCGGACAGTCGATCGTCCTTGCCGCTTCGGGTGCGGTTGTCATCCCGCTCGCACGATCGGTGGCGCATCGGGACATGCGCCGCCGATCGCTTCGTCCGTCTGCTTCGGCACATGACGGGCGCACGACGCGCCGGCCTTGTTTGTTCCTGTCGAATTTTCGGGAAACGCGGGACGATCGGTCGGCGTTCGACCAGAGCACGGGTCTCACTTCTATGTTTATCGTGGGCGACCGCGATGCGATTCCCCGTCGCAACGTGGTCCCTGATTCGAATGGCTGATTTGGACAAGGCGATGTGGCCGCTTCGGATCGTTCAGCGCCATCGACCCCATCAGGCCCCGCCCAACCTGCGCGTCATGCCGGATAGCGTGCGCAGCCAGTCAGGGCCACATCGCTTCATCCGCCAATCCAAGCGCCTGAAGAAATAGTTACAAAGTAGCGATTGACGCCGGCACCGCCCAGCGGTTAGTGTATCGTCCGAAGTTCAAGAAGTCCGATTGCTGTTCATCAATTGATCGCTCCTCAGCGGTATTCGTTGTCCTCTCCCTCCTTGACGCTTCACGCGCTCTTTTCCAGAGCAAATCTTTCTATTTTTTCTCAAGGAATCTTCATGGATACCGGTATCGTCAAGTGGTTCAACGACAGCAAAGGCTTTGGCTTCATCACGCCCGACAACGGCGGCGACGATCTGTTCGCTCACTTCTCCGAAATTCGCGCCGACGGCTTCAAGACGCTGGCTGAAAATCAGAAGGTGAGCTTCGAAACGAAGCAAGGCCCGAAGGGTCTGCAAGCGGCCAACATCAAGCCGATGTAAAGTTTGAAGGACCCGGCCTCCCGTAACGGACGCCGGGTTGCAGCGACATCCTCGCGGAGATTGATCTCCCAAAGTTGGCGCGATTGCTCTTAGCTGCATCGGTTCATTCAGCAGCTCGCCGAGCGCCACACGCCTCGTTGCACTTCATTCCCCCTCAGGCTGCCAAGCCCTTTTTCGCTTTACGACTGCTTCAGATTCAGCTCGCAATGGCTTTGAATCGGCGCACCTGTGCACATTCCGCACGGCACGCGCGCACTCGAACATTATTAAAATTAAAATGCAGAACAATCGAATTCAACAATACAACGGCTATGCCGTTCACCCCTCGGCGCATCGTTTGCCCGACGGAAGTTTTTCATCCAACCTGCTGCTTGAACGCGCCGGTAGCCCACGCACCGAAGGCCGCTACCAGTTCTATTCGCTCGATTACTTCACGAGTGAGGAGCAGGCGTTGCAGCATTCGGCCCGCTGGGCACGCAACTGGGTCGACACGCGCGGTTGAAGGCAAGGCCCGGCCATCGATCCAGCGACGCGCGCAACGCGCCGGCGGCCTGCGCGCGCCCACTTGCTTCACTTGCACGCCACCTTCTCCGCCGGCCACGTTGACCACGAAATCGAGGGTCTCGAAACGCTCTGCCAGCGTATCCCGAACGCGTTCCACCTGATCAGGCACACCCAGGTCGGTAGCGAGGACACGGTGGGACGCGCATCGGGAAACACGCCGCCGATCACTTCGGCGGCGTGTTCCAGCACGTTCGCGCGCTGTCCGACGATGACGACCTGCGCATTGCGCTGAGCGCCATGCATCGCCGTGGCCGGGCCGATTCCCGTCCCGCCGCCACTCACCGACACCAGCCGATTCATCGCGCCGCTTCAAAGATCGCCGTTCGAAGACAACCACTCGGGTTCATACGCACCCAGTGCGCGCGCCGGATAAAACCATCGGAGCGGCGCATCGTCGATCTGCACGGGCGGGAGGAGCCGGGATGCCGGCCCCCACGACGTCGGCTCGACGTGCTCCGCACGATCCCGTTGACCGTCGGCGACCAGTTCGACCACCTCGCTCATGGGCTCCGACCGCAGTTGCAAATCGGCCGCCGTGCGCGCCAGCGACGCGCGAACCTCGATACCGACACCCTGTTTCATTCGTGTCGTCAGCCCACGGATGGCGGCCGTCGCCATCAGGTAACCCGTCGCATGGTCGATGGCCTGAACGGGCAGGTTCACCGGTTCATCGCTGCCCATGACGCGCATGCCCGCCTCGGCGATTCCCGTGCTCGTTTGAATGAGGCTGTCGAAGCCGCGCCGGCAACGCCATTCACCGCTCCAGCCATAAGCGTCGAGCGACACGTCAATGAGCGCAGGATTCAGTTCGCGCCGATGCGCCGCATCGAGACCGAGGCGCGCGAGCGCGTCGGCCCGGTAACCGTGTACGACGATATCCGCGCTGCCGAGCAACTGTTTGAGCGTATCGAGGTCCGCCGCATCTTTCAGGTTCAGCCGCGCACATCGCTTGCCGAGGACGACTTCGGGCACCGTGCCCGGTTCTTCCCAGCCGTACGGATCGATGCGCAATACGTCTGCGCCCAGGCCCGCAAGAAATCGCGTCGCCACGGGGCCGGCGAGGATGCGCGTCAGGTCGAGCACGCGGATGCCGCGCAACGGCCGGTCTTTCGAAGGCCGCCAGTCGCGCGCGACGGCATCGGTCGCGGCATGAACATGCAGCAACGGTTCGGTTGCGACCGCCTTGCCCTGCGGGTGCTCGGCCCACTCCTGCGCCGCGTACATCGCCGCAGCGCAACCGCCTCGCTCGACGATCGCGTCTTCGAGCGCGCCGGCATCCCAGCGACTCACCGCTTGCGCGACCGCCTGTGCATCGGCGGCACAGCCCAGCACCGACAACGCGGCCAGCCGATGATGCGGTGCGTTGGTGTGCAACCGGATCCAGCGATCGCGCGCCCGATAGTTGCCGGCCACCGGATCCCATTGCGGCGGCATCGTCCAGCCCTGCGGACGCAGCGACGTGCCGAACCACAGCGACGCCATGCGCCGGTCGACCCGCACCGACGGCAACGTTCCGGTCGACGCATGCAGCAATTCGGCAACGGACGTCCCTGCCGCGCCGATTGCCGCCGTGGCCAGGTCGGTTACGCGAAACGCGGAAACCAGCTCGCCCGACCCGCTGAAGCTGCACGACTCGAGGAACGCCTGAGACCCGCCCGCCGCCAGCCAGAACGCCCGCAGATGACGCGACACCCGATCCTCATCGGCCACGGCCCGTTCCCTCGACATTTGATCGATACGCATGTTCGCCTCGCATGAATTAGGTGAAGCAAAGATCGTCTCGCTCGCATTTGCTGTCAACGTTGATTATCCTGATCAACCTGTCGAACGATTCCCCCTGCGCACGATGTCGAACTACCTGAATTCGATCGAAGCCGCGGCAAGGCTCGGTATCTCGCGGCAAACCCTCTATGCGTACGTCAGCCGCGGCCTGCTTCGCGCGGAACCGGGCGGCAGTCATCGCGAAAGCCGCTATCTCGCGGCCGAGGTCGACCGGCTCGCGGATCAGCGCGCACGAGGCCGCAAGCCGAAGGAAGTCGCGAAGGCCGCGCTGAACTGGGGTTCGCCCGTGCTCGAGTCGAGCATCACGTTGATCGACGGTGGCCGGCTCTTCTATCGCGGTGTGGATGCACTCGATCTCGCGTCCCGCGCGAGTCTCGAAGAAGTCGCGGCGCTGCTATGGCGATGCGACGAGCAGGCCGCTTTCGGCCGCCACATTCCCGCTACGCCCGCGGTGCTGCGAACGCTCTTCAGGCACTACGGCGAGCAACGCGCCGAGCAGGCCCTGCTGCCGCTCTTCACCGTCGCAAGCGAGGACGCGCCAACGGCGATCTGGCAACAATCGTCCGATCGTCAGGCGCAGGGCTGCGGCGATCTCGTGCGGATTCTTGCCGCATGCCTGTTGCGAACCCGGATCGACACAGCGCCCATCCACGTGCAATGCGCACGGGTGTGGGGCGTCGGACCTGCTGGCGCCGAGTTGATCCGCATGGCGCTCGTGCTGTGCGCGGATCACGAACTGAACGCGTCGAGCTTCACGGGACGATGCATCGCGTCGACGAACGCGAGCTTGCGGGCCGTCGTGGTCGGTGGTCTGGCCGGCCTGTCGGGCGAGCGGCATGGCGCGACCACCGCGCGTGGCGAAGCACTGTGGGACGAACTGGGTAATAAGGACATCGAGCAAAAAATGAGCGAACGTCTCGCCCGGGGAGACGGCTTGCCGGGCTTCGGACATTCGCTCTATCCCGACGGCGACGTGCGTGCGACGTATCTGTTGTCGCGGATCCTGCCGCGCCATCCGCAATGGAGAAGGATGATCGACGCAGGGAGCGCGCTCGTCGGCCACAAGCCCTCTTTGGATCTCGCGCTGGTGGCGCTGCGCAGACATTTGCGGCTTCCCGTCGGTGCCGCATTCGGCCTGTTCGCGCTGGGCCGCTCGATCGGCTGGATCGCGCACGGGCTGGAGCAGCGCGAGCAATCCGATCTCATCCGGCCGCGTGCGGTTTATACGGGAACGTGGCCAGGTGGATCCGGTGCCGGGCCGGATCATGCGCGATCGCGCGGACGGTCGGGAAAGCAGCAAACAACGCGACCTGCGGCTCCGAAAGACGACATGCTTGCCACTTTTTTCAGGAGTCGATAGCTTTTCTTGATGCGATGACGTCAGCGATGCATCATCGGTGACATGCCAACGCGTCGTTGGCGTATGCAAGCGGCCATCCAATGACGTTCCGCCGATGTCGCCAACGGGTCGGCGAGCACGCGCCACGGAAATCCGCGAAGATCTTTTGCCTGAGCCACGTGATGCAAACCGCACACGGCACACCGATCCGGCGATGCGCGCACCGCGCTGGCGGCACGCGCATGGTGACTTACTTCAGCGCCCCCGCCACCTTCTTCTGCCGCCACAGACACAGCAAGTCACACGCGACGTGCGCGGCCGCAATCGCCGTGATGTCCGCGTGGTCGTACGCGGGCGCCACCTCGACCACATCCGCACCCACCAGGTTCACCGCGCCGAGCGCGCGCACGATCGCGAGCGCCTGTGCCGAAGACAGCCCGCCCGCGACCGGCGTGCCCGTGCCGGGCGCGAACGCCGGATCGAGACAATCGATATCGAACGTCAGGTACGCGGGCCGCGCGCCGACGATGTCGACGATCCGCTCGACCGCCGCGCGCGAACCGTGGTCATGCACCCACGCCGCATCGAGCCGCTCGATCCCGAGAAAGTCGTCGTTCCAGGTGCGGATGCCGACCTGCACCGACGTCGCCGGATCGATCAGCCCGTCCTTCACGGCCTTGTAGAACATCGTCCCGTGATTAAGGCTGTCCGGATCGTCGTCGGCCCACGTATCGCAGTGCGCGTCGAAATGGATCAGCGACAGCGGCTTGCCGTAGCGCTCCGCATGCGCGACCAGCAGCGGATACGTGATGTAGTGGTCGCCGCCGAGCGTCAGCATCTTCGCGCCGGAACCGAGGATCGTGCGCGCATGCTCGACGATCGCGGGCTTGATCGACAGCGGGTTGTGCGCGTCGAACCAGCAGTCGCCGTAGTCGATGGCCGCGAGATCGTCGAACGGGTTGAAACCCCACGGATACGGGAGAAGCTCCGCGAGCTGCACGCTCGCCGCGCGGATCGCAGCCGGGCCGAGCCGCGCGCCGGAGCGGTAAGTCGTCGCGAGGTCGAGCGGTACGCCGGAGATCGCGACGTCGACGCCGTCGAGCTCGCGCGAATAGTTGCGGCGCATGAACGACAGCACGCCAGCATAGGTGTTTTCGATCGACGAGCCATACGGCGTCGTGCGACGGATCGCGCCGTCGCCGTGGAGAAGTTCGGTCATGGTCGGACCTGTTTTCGTGGGGAGGCCCGCCCGCCCCGCGTCGCATGGGCGCGCGGGCCGGGCACGGCATGGATTCATCGGGCACGCACCGGCTTGCGCATCCTGTCGCGCGGCCGGACGGAACAACGACAGCAACAACCACATCGACAACGGCAATACCGCGGCGATCATAGCAAGCCGAATTGAAGTCGTTGCCCCGGTTCAACCGGGGCAACGCGCGGAGAAATCCGGCAGCCGCGGCGCTCTCGCTTCCTAGAAGGATTCGCCGGTTTTCCCACCCCCTTTCTTCCGGATAATGGCCGACAGCCGCGCCCTCGACCGCGCGCCGTCCACCGCAGACAACAACAAACCGGAGACACCCGCCTTGATCGCCACGCTTCCCGCCACCTACCGCCGGCTCTGGCCGCTCGCCGTCGTCGCCGCGCTGCTGTACGGACTGTCGCTCGCCGCCGCGCCCTATCCCGGCCAGGCCGCCGCGAAAGCGGCGATGGGCATCCTGCTGCTCGCGGCGGGCAGCACCTGCGCCGCACCGCGCGAACGCGCGTGGCTGTGCGCGGCGCTCGTGACGGCCGTGCTCGGCGACGTGCTGCTCGCGCTGCCCGACTGGCCGCTGTCGTTCGTCCTTGGCCTCGGCGCGTTCCTGCTCACGCACCTGTTCTATTGCGCGATCTTCTTCCGCTGGCGCGCGCGGCCGCACGGCTGGCGCATCGTCGCGCTCGTCGGGCTGTGGATCGCCGCGCCGGCGTTCTACGTGGCGTTCTTCCCGCATCTCGGCGAACTGGTCGCGCCGGTCGCCGTCTACATGCTCGTACTGTGCACGATGACCAGCTTCGCGCTCGCGGCCCGCACGCGCGGCCCGCTGGTCGCGCTCGGCAGCCTGATCTTCGTCGGCTCCGATACGCTGATCGGCGTCGGCCGCTTCCTCGGCGGCTTTCCAGGCATCGACTACCTGATCTGGGGCCTCTACGCGCTCGCGCAGGTCACGATCGTGGCCGGGGTTTTCCATGAGACGGCCGCCCGAACGATCCGTCCCTGATACTGTTTCAAACAGACCGCCGCGCGCCGGCGGTCTCGTCCGCCCCCTCTCTCGCCCTACCGACGGCCCTTTCCCCGCATCCCGCGATGCGGAAAGCGCGCTGTTCCAAACCCCGCTCAGCCTTTTCCCGTCTGGCTTCCGGCCCTTAGAGCGCCGCTTCTAGCCTCTTGCGGTTTCCGGGTTCACCCACTATCGTTACATCAAACAATGTAACATTCGAAAATGAGCCAAATCGGAGACACCCGGATGAATGCTCGCACGTTGCCTTTCGGTCCGCCCGGCCACGACGGCCTGGACGAAACCATCGACATCGCCATCATCGGCACCGGCTTCGCCGGCCTCGGGATGGCGATCCGCCTGCGTCAAACAGGCGTGACCGACTTCGTCGTCCTCGAGAAGGCCGCGTCGGTCGGCGGCACGTGGCGCGACAATCATTACCCCGGGTGTGCATGCGACGTGCAATCGCACGTCTATTCGTTCTCGTTCGCGCCGAACCCGCGCTGGACGCGCAAGTTCGCGCCGCAGCCGGAGATCCGCGCGTATCTGGAAGACTGCGTGCAGCGCTTCGGCGTCGGCCCGCACCTGCGCCTGAACCACGAGTTGCAGCGCGCCGAGTACGACGAGGCCGCGCAACGCTGGCGCCTCACGTTCGCGAACGGCAAGCGGCTGTCCGCGCGTGTGCTGGTGTCGGGGATGGGCGGCCTGTCGCGGGCCGCGCTGCCGTCGATTCCCGGCGTCGAGAACTTCAAGGGCCGCGCGTTCCACTCGCAGCACTGGGATCACGACTATGCGCTCGAAGGCAAGCGCGTCGCGGTGATCGGCACCGGCGCGAGCGCGATCCAGTTCGTGCCGCAGATCGCGCCGCGCGTGAAGGAACTCGCGCTGTTCCAGCGCACGCCACCGTGGATCATGCCGAAGCCCGACCGCAACCTGACCGGGCTCGAGAAGTGGCTGTTCCGCACGCTGCCGTTCACGCAGAAGGCCGTGCGCAGCAGCATCTACTGGATGCTCGAATCGCGCGTGCTCGGCTTCGCGATCCATCCGTCGCTGATGAAGAACGTGCAGAAGCTTGCGCTGCGCCACATCCGCAAGCAGATTCCCGATCCGGAGCTGCGCAAGACCGTCACGCCGAACTACACGCTCGGCTGCAAGCGCGTGCTGATCTCGAACGACTACTACCCGGCGCTGTCGCGCAAGAACGTCGACGTGATCACGACCGGCATCGACCACATCGAAGCCGACGCGGTCGTGACGACCGACGGCCGCCGCCATGAAGTCGACTGCCTGATCTACGGCACCGGCTTCCAGGTGGCCGATCCGTTTCCGCGCGGCGCGATCCTCGGCCGCGGCGGGCTCGACATCGTCGACGCGTGGCGCGACGGCGCGCACGCGTATCTCGGCTCGACGCTGCCCGGCTATCCGAACTTCTTCATGATCGTCGGCCCGAACACGGGCCTCGGCCACAACTCGATGGTGTTCATGATCGAGTCGCAGATCGAGTACATCCTCGGCGCGCTGCAGGCGATGCGCCGCGAACGCGCGGATGCGATCGAAGTGCGCCCGCTCGTCGAGGCGCAATTCAACAGCGACCTGCAGGGCAAGCTGAAAAAGGCGATCTGGTCGACGGGCGGCTGCAAGAGCTGGTACCTCGATCCGCGCACCGGCAAGAACACGACGCTGTGGCCGGGCTTCACGTGGCGCTTCCGCCAGGCGACCGCGCACTTCTCGATCGCCGACTACCACGCGTATCGCGCGCCGCAACACGACACGACCGCGCGGCCCGTCGCCGCGCCCGCCGCTTCCGCTTCGACTTCCACGTCCGCCGAAGCGGCCTGAGCCAGACAAGGAGCAACCGACATGAGAGATTTCGCCAACAAGGTCGCCGCGATCACGGGTGCCGGCTCGGGTATGGGCCGCTCGCTCGCGATCCAGCTCGCGCAGGCCGGCTGCCACGTATCGCTCGCCGACAAGAACGGCGTGGGCCTCGCCGAAACCGAGCGGATCGTCCGCGCGATCGCGCCGAACGTGCGCGTGTCGACGCGCGTGCTCGACGTCGGCGACCGCGAAGCAATGTTCGCATGGGCCGACGACACCGCGCAGGAACACGGCAAGGTCAACCTGATCTTCAACAACGCGGGCGTCGCGCTGTCGAGCACGATCGAAGGGATGGAATACAGCGATCTCGAGTGGATCGTGAACATCAACTTCTGGGGCGTCGTGCACGGCACGAAGGCGTTCCTGCCGCACCTGAAGGCAACGGGCGACGGCCACGTGATCAACACGTCGAGCCTGTTCGGGATCTTCGCGCAACCGGGCATGAGCGGCTATAACGCGACCAAGTTCGCGGTGCGCGGCTTCACCGAATCGCTGCGCCAGGAACTCGACATGATGAAGTGCGGCGTGTCGGCAACCTGCGTGCATCCGGGCGGCATCCGCACGAACATCGCGCAGGCCAGCCGCGTCTCGAAGAACATGGTCGGCTTCATGGTCGCGAGCGAGCAACAAGGCCGCGACACGTTCGAGAAGTTCTTCATCACGACCGCCGACGACGCCGCGCGCACGATCCTCGCCGGGGTACGCCGGAACAAGCGCCGGGTGCTGATCGGCCGCGATGCGAAGGCCGGGGACTGGATGGCGCGCGTCCTGCCGTGTACGTACCAGGCGCTCGTCGTGCTCGCGACGCGCCGCGAGGCCGCGAGGGCCCGCCGCGACGCCGCGCGCGGCACGCCGGCGGCCGCCCCGCTGCACGCCACCTACAACAACGCAAGCAATCAGGGAGGAGAACAATCATGACCACCCCGAACATGATGCCCGTGCGGCGCGACATCCGTTTCGCGCTGCCCCCCGAACGCGCGCGCGACTGGCACGTGCAGGGCGTGCCGGTCACGCACTTCATGAACGCGCTGTCGCTGCTGTTCCCGGCCGGCGAACGCTTCTTCATGGATTCGGTGCGCAACTACCGCGACCAGATCGAGGATCCGGAACTGAAGAAGCAGGTGCTCGGCTTCATCGGCCAGGAAGCGATGCACACGCGCGAGCACATCGAATACAACGACCTGCTGCAGTCGTCGGGCCTGCCTGCGCACAAGCTCGACAAGCGCCTGTGGACGATCCTCGGCTGGTTCAGGAAGGCGCTGCCGCATTCGATGCAGCTCGCGATCACGATCGCGCTCGAGCACTACACGGCGATCCTCGCGAACCAGCTGCTGTCGGGCCACGAGCACCGCATCGACGGCTCGGTCGAGGGCTATCAGCAGATGTGGATGTGGCACGCGATGGAGGAAACCGAGCACAAGGCGGTGTCGTACGACGTATGGACCACCGTGATGAAGCCGGGCCTCGGCAGCTACCTGCTGCGCACGGGCACGATGCTGACGACGACCGTGTTCTTCTGGGCGATCGTGTTCGATTTCCACCTGCGCCTGATGCGCGCGCACCGTCGCGAACACGGCAAGTTCGGCGGCATGTGGCGCCTCGTGAAGTATCTGTACAGCCCGAAGCACGGCGTGTTCCCGAGCATCGCGCGCGAATGGCTCGACTACTTCCGCCCCGGCTTCCACCCGTGGGACCACGACAACCACCAGTACCTGCAGGGGCTCGACACGCTGCTCGAGAACATCGACGCGACCAACGCGCGCTACGCCGCGCAAGCCGCCCCGCGCCGCGTGCCGCTGCACCCGGTTCCGCAGGCATGACGTCATGGCGCGCGCCCACGAGATGCTGACCGTCCAGTCCGGCGACGTGAAACTCGCCGTCTACGTAAGCGGGTCGCGTCGCGCCCCGCCGCTGATCCTCGTGCACGGCTACCCCGATTCGGCGGCCGTGTGGGCGCCGATCCGGGCGCGGCTCGCGAAGCGCTACCGCGTGATCGCGTACGACGTGCGCGGCGCCGGTGCCTCCGATGCGCCGCGCCGCCGCGCCGACTACACGCTCGAACGGCTCGCCGCCGACCTGAAGGCGGTGGCCGATGCGACCTGCGGCGGCCGGCCGTTCCATCTCGTCGGCCACGACTGGGGGTCGATCCAGTGCTGGGAGGCCGTGACCGACCCCGCGTTCCGCGGCCGGATCGCGTCGTACACGTCGATCTCGGGCCCGTGCCTCGATCACGTGTTCCGCGCAAAGATGCGGCTCAAGCAGAGCCTGAAGTCGTGGTACATCGCGTTCTTCCACTTGCCGCTGGTGCCGTCGCTGGTGTGGCGGCTCGGCGGCGCGGCATGGTGGCCACGCTGGCTGCAGCTCACCGAACGCGTGCGCGCCGAGCGTGATCCCGTGCAACTGAAGAACGCACTGAACGGCCTGCAGTTGTACCGCGCAAACTTCATCGCACGGGCCCGCAAGCCGCGCGAACGGTATGCACAGGCGCCCGTGCAGATCCTGGTGCCGGTGCGCGACCGCTATGTGACGCCCGAAATGTCGGTCGATCTCGACCGCTGGCTCGGCGACCACGTGCGCGAGGAAATCGACGGCACGCACTGGATCGTATTGCGCCACCCGGACATGATCGCGTCGCGGATCGACCGCTTCGCGTCCGCGCACGAGCGGCCGGCGCTCGCCCCGGCCGCGGCCCGGGTTCAGCGCATCGCCGGGGCCGGCAGGCGTCTGAACAGCGTCTCGTAATCGATGACGAGCCCGTCGTCGTCGACGTCCATCTCGGCGGTGAAGTCGCGGAAGATCCCTTCGTAGCGGTAGCGCCGGCCCGGCTCGAGGCACGCGTAGGCCTGCTTGACCGGCGTAACCTGCAGGTCCGGCGTCGAGATGTACGCGACGTCGATCGGCCGCCGCTCGCCGCGCGCGAGCCCGAGGCGGCCGATCGGCAGCGAATTCGTGAACGGCGTCGCCGCAATGTCGATGTCGATGCAGCCGCCCAGCTCCGGCAGCACGCGGCCCGAGCCGTCGTGCCAGTGGCCGGCGCCGTCGCCGCGCAATTCGAGCGTGCCGCCGCCCATCACCTTGAGCACCGCATAGGTCACACGCCAGTGCGCGTCGCACTCGACGCGATACGCAAGCCCGTACGCACGGCCATACCGCTGGCCGACCACCGCGCTTTCGACGACGATCCCGCCGCCGCTCCGGTCGAACGTCAGATGTTCGACCCCGTCGCCTTCGAGCGACGCCCACCGCACTTCACGCATTCTTCCGCCTCCCGGTATGCCCGATGCGAGGCATCGTCGCACAGATCGCTCGACGAAAATGCCGGCCACCGCCGGCATTCGAGTCCCAAACGGGCACCCTCGCCGGGGGGGGCCAACGGCGCGGCGTTCGGACGCGAATCGACCGCTGCCTTCACCATTTCGGGGCATCGGCCACAAATCCTGACTATCCAGAATTCCCTATTCCGGTGCATGGCATTGTGTCCTATGCTCGCGGCTCGTCCTGTTCCGCCGCCATCATGCCTACCGCCCGCCCCGTCCCGCCGTCGATCGACCTGCGTATCTTGCTGCGCGGCATCGGGCAGATCGTGCTGCAGGCGAACGCGTTCACCGGCGCGCTGCTGCTCGCCGCGCTGGCGCTGACCGACTTGCGGCTCGCGAGCGCGGCGCTGGTCGGCTCGGCCGCCGCCAGCATGACGGCCGTGCTGACAGGCGCCGAACGCCGCGACGTCGAACAGGGGCTGCACGGCTTCAACGGCGCGCTCGCCGCGCTGATCGCCGTGCTGTTCGCGCCCCATCAACTCGCCGCCGTCGCGCTGGTGCCGCTGGTCTCGATCGGCGCGGCGCTCGTGCAGCGCGCGATGCGCTTGCCGCTCGCGCGCTGGCGCCAGTGTCCGTATTCGAGCCCGTGCCTCATCGTCACCATCCGCCTTGCTCGCCTTTGCCCTGATCCTGTCCGTCGGCGTCGCGACGCCCGGCCCGACGGTGTTGCTCGCGATGAGCAACGGCTCGCGGTACGGATTGCGTCACGCGATGGTCGGCATG
>NZ_JAAGPM010000153.1:0-17620 GCF_017104865.1 Burkholderia sp. Ac-20349 | reverse complement strand
ATCGCGGCGGCCGCGACGACCGCGTACGTGCCGCACAGCGGGAAGCGCTCGCGCGCATGGTGGGCGATGCGCACGCCGTTCGACGTATCGAGTGCGGCGACGCCGAGCCGGCCGTTCGAGGCCTTCTTCATGCGCCGACTTCCGCCCCTGCACGCGCTGCAGATCTTCTCGACGGTGGCTCGCCACCGCAGCTTCACGCGCGCGGCCGAGCAGCTGTGCATCACGCAGGGCGCGGTGAGCCGGCAGATCCAGACGCTCGAGGCGCATTACGGTTTTCCGTTGTTCAAGCGGCATGCGAAGGGCCTCACGCTGACGGCGGAAGGCGAGCAGTTGCTGCCGGTCGTCAACGAGAGCTTCGCGCGGATCGACGATATTTCGATGAAGCTCACGCGGCAGCGCACCGATCTCGCGCTGAAGGTGCCGACCTGCGTGATGCGCTGGATGCTGCCGCGCATCATGCGCTTCCAGGGCGAGCATCCCGATCTTCATGTGCAGATCACGACGGCCTGGCAGCACGTCGTCGATTTCTCGACCGAGCCGTTCGACGCGGCGATCGTCTACGGCACGTCGCCGGGCCCCGGCGTGTTCGCGCTGCCGCTGTTCGACGAGCGGCTGACGCCCGTCTGCGCGCCCGAATTGCGGCAGACGTCGCCGCTCGACGCGGTCGGCGATCTTGCGCGTCATACGTTGCTGCATCCGACCCGCGACCATCGCGACTGGCGCGCCTGGCTCGATCACGCGGGCGAGCGCAGCGTCGATCCCGCGCGCGGGCCGACGTTCGACACGCTCGATCTCGCAACGAACGCCGCGATGCAGGGCTTTGGCGTCGCGATCGGCGACGTGACGCTCGTCGACGACGACGTCAGCGCACGTCGGCTCGAACGGCCGTTCGACATCGTGCTCGAAACGGGCGCACGCTACTTCTTCGTCTATCCCGAGAACATCGGCAACCAGCAGAAGATCCGCGCGTTCAGCGACTGGATCGCGCGCCATCGCGATTGACCGGCGAAGCGCGCACGTGCGCGAACCGGCGCGCGGCACCCGTTGGATGCCGCGCCAGCGGACGGCTTTACTGGTAGGTCACGACGGCGATCATTGGCGCCTGATTGTTGCCCGGACGGTTCGGTAAAACGATTGCGCGCGAGGCCTGAGTAAAGGTCGTGGTCTTGATGGCCTGCTGGCTCGCCGCGTCGACGAACGCGATCTGGCCGGTTGCCGGGCGCGGGCAGTCAGGCAGCACGTGCCCGCGGGCGAGGTCAGCGGTATCGAGCGCGAACGAGCAGGGCGGCTCGACGATCATGCCGGAGAAATGGATGATGCCGGACGCGCCGGCGGCAAAGGATGAGGAAGTGGCCAGAAGCGAGGCAGCCAGGGCGAACGAGGCGGCGATATGGCGATGCTTCATGACAGGCTCCAGAGAGGAAGCGCGTCGCAGCGGGGCCGCTCGGGTGGCAGTCCGTCAACGCTGCGATGCTGAGTGCGTAAACGGCAAATCCATCGAAACTCTTGAGTGGAAAATTTACAAATTCGGGATATGCGCAAACGATTCCGTATTGATGAATTCAATCTATGCCTGATTTGTGAGATATCAAATCAGGGTAATGCCGATGGTGTATGCCCAACCGGAGCGCGGATGTCCGATACCGGTCGTCATGACAGGTCGTTGCGAAGTCAACGAGTTTACGGATCGTGGAAGCGGTGCGCGGGTGAATGTCGGCGTACCAAAAGAAAACGGCCGCTCGTTTCCGAGCGGCCGTTTTGCGTTGGAGCCGAAGGGGCGCCGTTCAGTTCATGCGCTTGCGTACCGCGCCGACGATCACGAGCAGCACGATCGCGCCGACGATCGACGCGATCCAGCCCGCGCCCTGGCCCGGCGCGTACCAGCCGGCGGCGCGGCCGACGTAGCCGGCGAACAGCGAGCCGACGATGCCGAGTACGGTCGTCATCAGGATGCCCATTTTGTCGTCGCCGGGCTTGAGCGCGCGGGCGAGGAGGCCGACGATGAGCCCGACGACCAGGGTTTCGATGAAGTGCAGCATGAACGCCTCCCTATTGCGGTTGAGCTGTTGACGAAACGGTGTTGACCCGTACGGCGCACAAGGGTTCCATGCGGCGGCAGAGGCACGGGGCGGGGCGCGCCGAGTATCGCACGCAGGCGCGTCGCGCAGATGTCACGCCGCCGGCGCGCCCGCCACCGGGTCGAGACGACGGTAGCCTTCGGTCGCGTGCAGCAGCGTGCGCGTGTAGTCGCGCGCCACCTGCCCGGCGCGCACGTCCTCGATCCGGAGCTGCTCGACGATCTCGCCATGCTGCATCACCGCGATGCGCTGGCACAGAAAGCCGATCACCGCGAGATTGTGGCTGACGAGGATCATCGTCAGGTTGCGTTCGCGATGCAGGCGGCGCAGCAGGTTCAGGATCTCGGCCTGCACCGACACGTCGAGCGCGGACGTCGGCTCGTCGAGCAGCAGCACGCGCGGTTCGACGATCAGCGCGCGCGCGATCGCGACGCGCTGGCGCTGGCCGCCCGACAGCTGGTGCGGATAGCGGAACCGGAACGCGGGGCCGAGGCCGACTTCGGACAGTGCGCGGGCGATGCGCGCATCGGTGTCGCCGATGCCATGGATCGACAGCGGCTCGCGCAGCGTCTGGTCGACCGTGAAGCGCGGATGCAGCGACGCGTAGGGATCCTGGAACACCATCTGCACGTGACGGCGGAACGCCCGATCGGGCGTGCCGCCCACCGGCCGGCCGTCGATCGACAGGCTGCCGGACGCGAGCGGCACGAGCCCCGTCAGCGCGCGCAGCAGCGTCGACTTGCCGGAGCCCGATTCGCCGACGAGCCCGAACACCTCGCCGTTGCGCACCGCGAAGCTCGCGTCGCGCACGGCGTCGACGTGACCGGTGCGGGTCGGGAAACGGATCGATGCGTGATCGACGTCGATCATCGTGCGGCCTCCTGTCGATCGGCGGGCGTGCCGGCGTGCGACGCGGGATCGAGCCACGCCGGATCGCGCCGCAGCACGGGCAGTTCGTCCGGCGGGTTCGCGAGCGGCGGGTTCGCGGCGAGCAGCCCGCGGGTATACGGATGGGATGCGTTGCGCAGGTCGCGCGCGGCGCAGGTTTCGACCACGCGGCCGGCGTACATCACCGCGACGCGATCGCAGAACGACATCACGAGCGGCAGGTCGTGGCTGATGAACATCAGGCCCGTGTTGTGCCGCGCGATCATCGCGTCGAGCACCGCGAGCACCTGCATCGACACAGCGACGTCGAGTGCGGAGGTCGGCTCGTCGGCGATCAGCAGGCGCGGGCCGGTCGACACCATCATCGCGATCATCACGCGCTGGCCCATGCCGCCCGACAGCTCGTGCGGATACGCATCGGCCACGCGCGCCGGGTCGCGGATCTGTACGGCCGACAGCGCATCAATGATCCGTTCGCGCAGCGCGCGGCCGCGCAGGCCCCGTTCGCGCAGCCGGAACGCTTCGCCCATCTGCTTCGCGACCGTCATCACCGGGTTCAGCGAATATTTCGGGTCCTGCAGGATCATGCCCATCTGGCTGCCGCACAGGCGCCGGCGCTCGCCCGGCGACATCGCGAGCAGGTCCTGGCCCGCGAAGCGCATCGTGCGTGCCGACCAGCGCGCGGCGTCGGGCAGCAGGCCGAGCAGCGCGCGGCCCGTCAGCGATTTGCCGGAGCCCGATTCGCCGACGATGCCGAGCCGCTCGCCGGGGGCGAGGGTCAGCGACAGGTCGCGCACGGCATCGGTGACGGTGCCGTCGTGCCCGCGAAAGCCGATTTTCAGGCCGTCGATTTCGCAGAGCGGCGCGGGCGAGGGGGCGGAATTCAGGGGCATGTCACGCTCCATGACGCGGATCGAAGACGTCGCGCAGCCCGTCGCCGAGCAGGTTGAACGCGAGGCTCACGAGCAGGATCGCGCAGCCGGGCAGCGTGGCGACCCACCACGCGTCGAGCAGCACGTTGCGGCCCGACGCGACCATGAAGCCCCACTCGGGGCTCGGCGGTTGCGCGCCGAGGCCGAGGAAGCCGAGGCCCGCGACGGTCAGGATGATGCCGGCCATGTCGAGCGTCGCGCGCACGATCACCGACGACATGCACATCGGCACGATGTAGCGCAGCAGGATGCGCGGGCCGGACGCGCCCTGCAGCCGCGCGGCGTGGATGTAGTCGGCCTGGGCGATGCGGATCGTCTCGGCGCGCGCGAGCCGCGCATACGCGGGCCACGCGGTGATCGAGATCGCGACGACCGCATTGATCACGCCGGGCCCGAGCGCGGCCGCGAACGCAAGCGCAAGGACGATCTTCGGGAACGCGAGCGCGACGTCGGTGACGCGCATCAGCGCGCTGTCGACGAAGCCGCCACAATAGCCGGCCGTCGTGCCGATGAGCAGGCCGATCGGCACGACGATCACGACGACGAGCAGCGCGATGCCGAGCGTGAGGCGCGAACCGGCGATCAGTCGCGAGAGGATGTCGCGGCCGAGCTGGTCGGTGCCGAACCAGTGCGACGGCGAGCCGGGCGGCAGCAGGCGGTCGGACAGCACCTGGCGCAACGGATCGTGCGGCATGATCAGCGGGCTGACGATCGCGACGACGATCAGCGCGACGAGGATCGCGAGCCCGAACAGGTTGAGCGGGTTGGTGGCGAACCGGCGCCAGCGTCGGTACGCAAGACCGAGCGCGGCCTGCGAGCGCGACGCGGGCGCGTCGGACAGCAGCCATGCGCGCAGCGTAAGTCGCTCGGCGTTCATGATTGGAAGACCTTCGGCATGGGCGATGAAAGAAGCGGGGGGGAGGCGGTCATGTCGTGGCGGCCCTCAGCGCGCACGCGGATCGAACACGCGGTACAACGCGTCGGTCAGCAGGTTGACGGTGATGAACATCGCGCCGATCACGAGCGTCGCGCCGAGCACCGCGTTCATGTCGGCGTTCAGCAGCGCGCCGGTCAGGTACGAGCCGAGCCCCGGCCACGCGAACACGATCTCGGTCAGCACCGAGCCTTCGAGCAGGTTGCTGTACGTGAGCGCGATCACGGTGAGCAGCGGCACCATGATGTTGCCGAACGCGTGCCGCCAGATCACGCGTCGTTCCGACAACCCCTTCGCGCGCGCGGTGACGATGTATTCCTGGCTCAGCTGGTCGAGCATGAACGAGCGCGTCATGCGGCTCAGGTAGGCGACGGAGTAGTAGCCGAGGATCGTGGCCGGCAGCGCGATGTGCGACACCGCGTTGCGGAACACGTCCCACTCGCCCGCGAGCGCCGCGTCGATCAGCAGGCTGCCGGTGCGTGTGTCGACCATCCCGTCGTACACGGGATCGAGCCGGCCGGGCCCGCCGACCCAGTGCAGCCGTGCGTAGAACAGCAGCAGCCCCATCAGCCCGAGCCAGAACAGCGGCACCGAATTGCCGATCAGCCCGACGAAGCGCGCGATGTGGTCGATCGGCCGGTTGTGCTTCACGGCGGCCGCGACGCCGAGCGGCACGCCGATCGCGATGCCGATCAGCGTCGCGATCGTCGCCAGTTCGAGCGTGGCCGGGAACACGCGCTTGATATCGTCGAGCACCGGGTTCGCGGTCAGCAGCGACATGCCGAGATTGCCGTGCAGCACGTCGCGCGCATAGATCAGGAATTGCGTGACGAGCGGCTTGTCGAGCCCGAGCGCGATGCGTTCGGCCGCGTACGCCTCGGCCGACGCGCGATCGCCGAGGATCGCGAGCACGGGATCGATCGGCACCTTGCGGCCGATCACGAACGTCAGCGCGAGCAGCCCCGCGAACGTGACGGCGAGCGTGAGCGCCCAGCGCAGCACGCGCAGGGCCCAGCGCACGGCCGGGCGCCGCGCGGGCAGCGTGCGCAGTGCTTCGAGGGAGGAGACGGGAGTCGACATGCGGCGAATCTTATTGCTTCTTCAGGTTGCGGTACGACACGAGATCGTTGATCGGCCCGACTTCGAGCCCGCTCACGCCGGGCCGCGTCGCGACCTGCGCGACTTTCTCGAACATGATCACGAACGGCGAGCGCGCGAGCATTTCCTTCTGCATCGCCTGATACCGTTGCGCGCGTTTCGCGGCGGTCGGTTCGGCGAGCGCGGTGTCGGTTTCCTTCGTCAGTTGCGGGATGTCCCAGCTGTTGCGCCAGGCCAGCATTTTATAGCTCGACTTGTCGGAATTGTCGGGGTTCCACGCAAAACCCTGCGCGTTGCTGTGCGGATCGATGTAGTCGGCCGACCATTCGCCGATGTAGATGTCGTGCTGGCGCGCGCGGTATTTCGCGAGCGTCTGCTTGTTGTCGCCGGGGATCAGCTGCACCTTGATGCCCGCCTGCGCGAAGTTTGCCTGCACGGCCTGCGCGATCTCGGTGTACGGATAGTCGTTACGCACGTCCATCGTCACCGAAAAGCCGTTCGGCACGCCGGCCTTCGCGAGCAGCGCCTTCGCCTTCGCGATGTCGAGCTTGTACGGGTTCGCGTTCAGCGTGCCGAGGAAGCCTTCGGGCAGGAAGGTCTGGTGCACCTTGTAGGTCGTCTTCACCACGTTGCCCTGGATGCCCGCATAGTCGACGAGCCACTTCAGCGCTTCCTGCACGTCGGGTTTCGCGAGCGTCGGGTTCTTCGTGTTCAGGCCGAGATACAGCAGCGTCGCCTGCGGCGAGGCCGACACCTTCGCCTTGCCGGACTTCACGACCGACGCGAGATCGTCGGGGCTCAGGTCGCGCGCCGCGTCGACATCGCCGTTTTCCAGCAGCAGGCGCTGGCTCGCGGCTTCGGGCACGTGGCGCAGCACGATGCGCTTCATCGCGAGCGGCAGCCGGTAGCCGTCGAAGCGCTGCAGCACGAGGCTGTCGCCGGCCGTCCACTTGACCAGCTTGTATGCGCCGGAGCCGGCCTCGTTGGTCTTCAGCCATGCGTTGCCGAAGTCGTTGCCTTGCTGATGCGACAGCAGCAGCTTCTTGTCGAGCACCGACGCGGGCCAGGAGCCGAGCACGTTCAATACGAAGGTCGGCGCGTACTTCTGGTCGGTCGTGACCGACACCGTCAGGTCGTCGAGCTTCTTCACGTTGGCGACGACGTTTGCCTTCGTCAGCCCGATCCCGGTGAGCACGGCGGCCGGGCCCTTGTCGAGCAGCACCGCGCGCTGGATCGACCAGGCGACGTCGTCGGCGCTCAGCGGGTTGCCCGAGTGGAACTTCAGGCCGGGGCGCAGCTTGAACGTGTAGGTCAGCCCGTCAGTGCTCACCGTCCACGATTGAGCGACGTCGCCGTTGAATTTCGACGGATCGCGCAGGTCGACGCGCACGAGCCGGTCGTACGTGTTCGCGACGTATTCCTCCGGCACCAGCTCGTAGATCTCGCCCGGATCCAGCGTCGTGAATTCGTCGAGCAGCGTGGCCATCACGAACATGTCCTTCGGCGTTTCCGCGCGTGCAGCGGAAAGCGGAACGGCGGCGAGAACGGACGCGGCGGCCAGCGCCGCGACGAGCCGGGATGTCAGGAAATTCATGAGCGCTCCATCGGTTGTCGAACGTGAACGAGAAGGGGGACGTGCATCACATCAGGTGCCACGGGCCGCTGTCGGCGTTGTCGATCTGCGGCAGCGCGCGCGAGCCCGGCAATTCGTAGTGCCACCACTCGCTGTCGATGTGCGCGAAGCCGGCCGCGTGCATGACGCCGAGCAGCAGCAGGCGGTTGCGCTGCACGGTTTCGGGCAGCCCCGCGTGGAAGTGGCCCGATGCGGCGACCATCTCGTCGAAGCCGGTGCCCATGTCGAGCGGCTCGCCGTCCGCGCCGACGAGCGTCAGGTCGAGCGCGGTGCCGCGGCTGTGATTCGAGCCGCGGCCGAGGTCGGCGATGAAGTTCGGATCGGGCAGGAAGTCCCACAGCACCTGCTGAGCCTGCGGCGGCCGGTACGCGTCGTAGATCCGCAGCGTGAAGCCGGCTTGTGCCGCGACGTCCACCGCGCGGCGCAGTGCGGCTTCGGCCGGCTCCAGCAGCAGGCAGTGCGCTGCGCGGTAGATCGGCTTGCCGGTCAGGTTGCGATCGGTCGCGTAGACCAGATCGATGTCGACGCGATGCGTGGCGGGCGTGATTTCAACGAGGCGGTGCGTGTTCATCGGCGGTTCGGAAGGCCCTCGCATTCAGGATTCGAATTGATCGAACGTGTGCTGCAGTTCGCGGTTGCGCGCGACGCGCCGGTCGATCGCGGGGCCGAGGCGGTCGACCACGGCCGTGATCAGCAGGTTGAACAGGCAGGTGAGCGGCGCGAGCGAATCCCAGAACTGGCCGACGTCGGTCTTCACCTGCAGCAGGTCGGCCGGCCAGTCGCGTGCCCACGGGCACGAGAGATCGGTGACCAGCGCGAACGGCTGCCCGCGCTCGGCGGCCGCCTGGCAATAGCGGCGCGCGCTGCGCGAATACGCGCGCGTGTCGGTGACGATGCAGTACGGCCGCTCGAATTCGGAGTTCAGTGAATCGACGTACGAGCCCGACTGGCCGTCCGAATAGAACACGCGCGGGCGCAGGTATTCGAGGTAGCTGCTGAACGCGTTGCTGATCCCGCGCGTCGACTGGATGCCGAGGATGAACACGGCGTCCGCATGCGCGATCCGGTCGGCCACCTGTGCGAACACCGGGCCTTCGGCGAGCCGGTACACGTGACGGATTGCATCGAGCTCGCGCTCGAGCGACGACGCGAGCGGGCCTTCATTGCCGTTGCCATGGGGGTCGGCCGGTTGTGTGCCCGCGACGCGGCGGTATTCGTCGAGCCGGTCGGTGATCATCCACGGGCGGTCGCCGCCGCCGCGCAGCTCGCGCTTCAGGTCGTCGAGATTGCGATAGCCGACGCTGCGCAGGAACCGCCCGACCGAGATGCCGCTGGTGCCGGCCTGCTGCGCGATCTGGTCGGCCGTCTCGAGCCCGAGCCGGTCGAGATTCGCGAGCATGTAGCTCGCGATGCGCTTGGCGGTCGGCGTCAGCTCGGCGTAGCGGGATTCGACGGTATGGGCGAACGCGCAGGTCATCGGCTGTTAGATCATTGTCGTCTGATGATCGAATGTCATCCATCTAACAAAGCCAAAATCATTCGCGCCAGCGGATAAAAACTATGGTGTGAGGATCGGTGATAGGGTCGGGAGCGTGGTGGGTGGCTGGGAGGGGCAGGCGAGCAGGCTGGAGAATTATTCCTGTCACGCATATTTTGCGTTTATGCCTGTCAGGAATATGCTGCGTTTATTGCCTACAGGAATCCACGCCGTGAATTTCATCGTCAATACACCCGCGCAACTGGGAGAGATCCTGTCGTCCGCGCGCCAGGCCAAGGGGCTGACACAAGCCGAAGCGGCGGTGCGGATCGGCGTGGGCCAGCCGCGTATTTCGTCGCTCGAATCCACACGTACCGAAAGCCTGTCTCTCAGTCAGTTGCTCGAACTGACCGCGCTGTACGGTCTCGAGCTCTGCATCCGCACGAAGGACGAGCGCGAAGCAGCCGAAGTCGAGTGGTAAGCGATGGGACGCAAATCGCACACTCGCGCGTTGTCGATCTGGCCGGTCGAAGGCGACGGTCGTGATCGTCGGGTTGAATGCGTCCGTGGTGTGGGCGGCCTTCAACTGAACGGCCGCCCGCCGGCAGCCTACTGCTGCATGTCCGGTGCCTCGCGCAGCCGCCAGATCGCGTTGCATTGCTGGCCGCCAAGGCTCGTCGAGCGCAGCGTGATGACGGTGCCGGCCACGATCCGATACGAGAAATGCGCCATCAGCTCGGTACCCTTGCGCTGCGCCTGCCCGTCGACCAGCACTTCGCACAGCAGCGGCGACGGCGAGCCGGACGGGTGCGTGACGTAGACGTTCAGCCGCGCGATATCGCGTGACGCGGTGAACACGATCTCGTGGTTCCCGCTGCCGATCAGCATCGTGCCGCCGGGCTCGTCGATCGCCTGCAGGTAGGCGCCCGCGCTTCCCTCGATCGCGGCGGACGCGACGGTCAGCCCGGCCGAGCGCACGTAGTCGGTCGCCGCGATGCGCGCCGCGACCGCGTCGGACGGTGCCGGCGTGCCGTCCGACAGCGCGAACGGCGTGCCGTCCGACAGCGCGAACGGCGCGCCGTCGCGCAGCGCGGCGTCGGTGCGGTTCGCGTAGTAGCGCCACCGGTCGAAGAAGCGGATGTCGCCGGTCATGTGCAACGCACGGATCGGCTCGTCGCGATACCGGAGCGTCGTCGTGCCGTTGCTCCCGTCGAACGCTTCGTGAATGCCGTACTTGCTGACGAAGTTCTGGACCGGATCGAGCAGCGCCGTTTCGCCTTGTGCGCCCCACAGGTGCAGGAACGTCGTATCGATCCCGAAGCAATCCTGGAAATCGGTGCCGATGCGGGCGATGCAGTCGCGCAGATGGCTGGCGTAGCGCGCCCACGCGTCGGCAGTTCCGGCAACGAGCCCGGCCTGCAATGCGCCGCCGTGGCGCGCGGAGACCTCGTCGACGACGAGCCGCCAGTGATGATCGCGCCGCTCGCCGATCAGCGGCGCGACGACGAACGTGCAGAACAGCGGGTCGGGGCACGCGTGGATCCGGTCGTCGCCGATCTGCGAGAACAGGTCGAACCCCGGCGCGCAGAACCAGATGTCGGCGTCGTACAGCGCGAGCTTGCGGATCTGCGGGTTGCGTGCGCAATACTCGGCGGCCTCGATGAAGCGGCCGACCGGCAGCGCATGCGCGCTCGACGCGTCGATCACGTCGACCGACTGGCTCGCCAGGATCTGCCGCTTGCGTTCGGAGAGGCCGTAGCCGATCACCGCGATCCGGCCGTCGTAGCCGGTGTGCCGCAGCGACAGCAGGAACGGCACGAGCATTTCATACCATGCGCGGTTGTTGTCGTTGATCGCCACGCAGACCGCGTGCTCGCTCGTATGCATGTGTTCTCCCCGTGGTGCGCGCGCCCGGTAGCCGGCGCGGCGCGCGTGCTGCGTATCTGAAACTGCCTGCTGTCGTGCAGCCGCCGGAACACGGCTTGTCGATGGCGGACGCGGTCATGTCGTGCGGCACGATCATCCTGCGTGACGACGGGCCGAACCGGTTCGCTGGCCGCTCATTGTAGATCGCGGCCGCCGCACGGCCTGGCGCCGGCGCGGCGGGCCGCGGCGATTGCCCGCGTGCCGGTATGCCCGGCCGCGCGGGCAGCCGCCATTACTTCGCGAGCGTGCGGTATGACACGAGGTCGTTGATCGGCCCGATTTCCGGCCCGGTCACGCCGGGGCGCGTCGCGACCTGCACGACCTTCTCGAACATGATGATGAACGGCGAGTTCGCGAGCACGGCCTTCTGCAGCGCGTCGTAACGCTGCGCGCGCTTCGCGGGCGACGGCTCGACGAGCGCGGCCTCGGTGTCCTTCGTCAGTTGCGGGATGTCCCAGCTGTTGCGCCACGCGAGCATCTTCGTCGGCGACTGGTCGGAGTTGTCCGGATTCCACGCGAAGCCGCGCGCATTGCTGTTCGGGTCCATGTAGTCGGGCGACCATTCGCCGACGAAAATGTCGTGCTGGCGCGCGCGATACTTGCCGATCGCCTGCTTCGCATCGCCCGGAATCAGCTTCACGCGGATGCCGCCCTGCGCGAAGTTCGCCTGCAGTGCCTGCGCGATCTCGAGGTACGGATAGTCGTTCGGCATGTCCATCGTCACGTCGAAGCCGTTCGGCAAGCCGGCCTTGGCGAGCAGCGCCTTCGCCTTCGCGACGTCCTGCTTGTACGGCCGCGCGTTCGACGCGCCGAGGAAGCCTTCGGGCAGGAAGGTTTCATGCACCTTGTAGGTCGTGCTGACGATGTTGCGCTGGATGCCGTCATAGTCGACGAGCCATTTCATCGCCTGCTGCACCTCGGGTTTCGCGAGGTTCGGGTTCTTCGTGTTCAGGCTCAGGTACAGCAGTGCGGACACCGGCCACGACGCGACCTTGATCTTGCCGGCCTTCGTCAGCGCGGCGAGGCTGTCAGGGCTCAGGTTGCGCGCGGCGTCGGCGTCGCCGTTCTCCAGCAGCAGCCGTTGCGCGGACGCTTCGGGCACGTGACGCAGCACGATGCGCTTCATCGGGTACGGCGTGCGGTACTTGTCGAAACGCTGCAGCACGATGCTCTCGTTGGGCGTCCACTTGACGAGCTGGTACGGGCCCGAGCCCGCGTCGTTGGTGCGGAGCCAGCCGCTGCCGAAATCGTTGCCCTGCTGGTGCGACAGCAGCAGCTTCTTGTCGAAGACCGATGCCGGGCAGGCGCTCAGCACGTTGAGCACGAAGCTCGGTGCGTACTTGCGGTCGGTTTCGAGCACGACGGTCTGCGGATCGACCACGCGCACCTTCTGCGTCACGTTCGCCTTCGTGAGACCGAGATCGGCGAGCACGCCGGCCGGCCCCTTGTCGAGCAGGATGGTGCGCTGCAGCGACCACGCGACGTCGTCGGCGGTCACCGGGTTGCCGGAATGGAACGTGAGGCCGGGGCGCAGCTTGAACGTGTAGGTCACGCCGTCGGCGCCGACCGTCCACGATTGCGCGATCTGTCCGTCGAAGCGCGTCGGGTCCTTCAGGTCGACGCGCACCAGACGTTCGTAGGTGTTCGCGACGTACTCGGACGGCACCAGCTCGTAGATCCCGCTCGGGTCGAGGGTCGTGAATTCGCCGAGTTGCGTGGCGACGACGAAGATGCCGGGCGGCGTGGCCGCCTGTGCCGGCAGCGCCGGAACAAGTGCGACGAGCGCGGCGCTGACGAACAGGCGGGACAGCAGGTGCTTCATGCGGGCTCCGTGGAAAGGGAATCGTGGGTGCGATTCTCTCATCGACGGCCGCCCGGATGAAATTATTCGGCGTGCGCGCCGGCGGGGTGGCGCGCAGCAGCGAGCCGGGCGGGCGCCCGGCATCGGCAGGTTCGGATCAGATCGCGCAGCGCGCGACCGCGAAGCGCATCGCTTCCTCGGCCGGCTCGTTGCCCGAGCCGCGCACGACCTTGATGACCGAACCGTTGCCCGACGGCGTCAGCGTGACGAAGTACGAGTTCGAGCCGACGGCGATATCGGTCACGCCGTTGTGCTGCGATTGCTCGGTGCCCGACAGGCGGCTGTCGAGGCAGTTGGCGATCGCGTAGGCCGGACGTTGCGACGACACGTAGATCATCGGCGCTGCGCCGGATGACGAGGCCGAGTCGGACGAGGGAGCGGAACCGCAGGCGGCGAGCAGGGCGGCGGGAAGGAGTAGCAGGAATCGTTTCATGATGGGTCGTCGTGTGTCTCGTATCGAGGCTGGGGCGCGGGGTAGGCGAAACGCGAAGCTTCGCGACGAAACCGCCCGGAATCGGGCCGTTGATGACGGACGACGATGCGACAGGCGGCTGACGGTCGAGTATACCCGCAGCATTTGACGGCGTTGGCGCGTTGAAACGATTCGATACACAACAAGCACCCGCTACCGCATGGCGGCAGCGGGCGTTTCAAGTGATGGCGAATGGGCACTTGCCGGTGGTGTCGATCTTATTGGCCGATCTGGTGGCTGACCGCATTTTCCTGCTGGTTCAGCACGTGCTTTTCGCTCTTCGTGATGTGGCTGCGATCCTGCCCAGCCATGTCCCGCTCTTCCTGGCGGATCTTGCGGTCGTCACGGTGCAGGCGCGCGGCCTGTGCGTGCGACATCTCGCCTTCCTTCACTTCGTGATGGATCCGGCGATTCTGGTTTGCGAGGCGCTGGTTGACTTCTTCGCGGCGCGGATGCGCCTGCTGCCACGGCGTGTCGGCGAACGCGGTGCCGGTCAGCACCGACATCAGGGTGGCGGCAATCGCGAGATGGCGGGTAAGGGCTCGCATGGGGTTTTCTCCTGTCGTTGCGCGTCCGGATCGTGGGCGCTTGAGGAAAAAACGCGGAGCGGGCACCGCCTGTTGACGTTTCGGCCTGTATCGATTGCAAGTCTTTATTACGTCCGCGCGATTCGACGCGGGCCCCGGTGTGCGTGGCGCGGGGCCCGACCGTCGCGCATGCGAATCAATGCGCGCCGGCTGCCGCCGCATCGGCATCGCCGCCGCCCGAGCGCACCGGTTTCGTGATCCAGATGAGCGGAATGATCGCGATGAAGATGATCGCCGACACGTAGAAGATGTCGTTCAACCCCATCACGGCCGCCTGCGAATCGACCGATGCGTTGAAGAACGCGAGCGCCGAATCGGGGCTCAGGTGCAGCAGCGAACGCGTCGTGTCGACCTGCTGCGTGAAGCCCGGGTTGGTGACGCTCGCCTGTTCGGTGAGCCGCACGTGATGCAGGATCGTGCGGTCGTTCCATGCGTTGCTGATCAGCGACGTGCCCACCGCGCCGCAGAACGTGCGGCCGAAATTCGACAGGCCGGCGGCGGCCGGGATCTTTTCCGGGGGCAGCCCGGACAGGATGATCGACGTCAGCGGCACGAAGAACATCGCCATCGGGATGCCCTGCAGCAGCGTCGGCAAAATGAGATCCCAGCGCGACACGTCGGTATAGAAGGTCGTGCGCATCATGAAGACGACCGCGAAGCCGACGAACGCGAGCGTCGCGATGTAGCGCGGATCGGTGCGCGGCAGCAGGCGTCCCATGACCGGCGTGAGCAGGATCGCGAACACGCCGAGCGGCGCGGTGGCGAGCCCGGAATCGACCGCGCGGTAGCCGAGATAGCCCTGCATCCACTGCGGCAGCAGCACCAGCGTGCCGAAGAACATCCCGTACGCGACCGAGATCGCGATCGTACCGCCCGCGAAATTGCGCTGCGTGAACAGGCGCAGGTCGACGATCGGGTTGGCCTCGTGAAGCTCCCACACGAGAAAGAACGCGAAGCCGATCAGCGCGACGATGCCGAGCGCGACGACGATGGGCGAGTTGAACCAGTCGAGATCCTTGCCCTTGTCGAGCATGATCTGCAGCGATGCGACCCACAGCACGAGCAGCAACAGGCCGACCGAATCGATCGGCATGCGTTTCGTGGCCGATTCACGGTCGCGGAACACGATCCACGTGACCGCGGCCGCGAAGAAGCCGACCGGAATGTTGATGTAGAAGATCCACGACCAGTTGTAGTCGTACGTAATCCAGCCGCCGAGCGATGGCCCCGCGATCGGCCCGACGAGCGCCGTCATCGACCACAGCGCCAGCGCGCTCGACGATTTCTGCCGCGGCCATGCGCCGAGCAGCAGCGCTTGCGACAGCGGCGCGAGCGGCCCCGCGACCGCGCCCTGCAGGATCCGCGCGGCGAGCAGCGTCGGCAGGTTCGGCGCGATCCCGCACAGCCACGACGCGAACACGAACAACAGGATCGACGTGACGAACAGGCGCACCTGGCCGAAGCGCTGCGTGAGCCAGCCCGTCAACGGAATCGACACGGCGTTCGCGGCCGCGAAGATCGTGATCACCCACGTGCCTTCGTCGACCGACACGCCGAGGTCGCCCGAGATCGTCGGAATGGCGACGTTCGCGATCGACGAGTCGAGCACGTTCATGAACATCGCGAGCGATACCGCGATCGTGCCGATCGCGAGGCGGCCGCCCGACAGCGGGGCGGGAGATGACGGAGTGGACATGGGGTTTCCTGCGTAACGTGCGGAACGGATGCGGCCCGTTGCGGCGGGCACGCGCGGCCGCGCACGCGCGCGAAAGAAACGCAGGCGCGGTGCGGCGGCTGAACGGAAGGGGGCACGGTGCGTGCGACGCGGCCCGTTACACGGGGCCGGCGCGTGCGACGTGCGGCTCGATCGAATGCGCGAAGCCGTGGCGGGCTTCGGGAGGCAGGAGGCTGCCGGTCAGGAAGGCGGGACGCGCGTGACGCGCCTGCGGGCAGCGGTCAGGCGGCTGACGTCGCGTGTGGAGTCGTTGTGCATCGCGACAGGCTAACGATGTGGCGAGCCGCCATCAACACGCGCCGGCTCACTAATCGATTTCGCGGGGCGCAATAATCGGTGTGCGAACCGTGCCGGTTACAGGGCGGTTCGCCATGCGGTGAACACTTCCGCGAGGAAATCGACGAACGCGCGCACCTTGCTGTCGAGTGTCGCGCGCCGCGGGTACAGCACGTGCAGCTCGACGTCGTCGGCGCGGTGCCAGTCGGGCAGCACGATTTCGAGTTCGTTTCGTTCGAGCCGGCGGGCCGTGTAGTGCGTCGAGACCAGCGCGATGCCGCCGCCGCTCGCGGCCTGGCGCAGCACCGTCACCGATTCGTTGGTGATCAGCACCGGCCGCACCGGCACGTCGGCCACGTCGCCGGCCGCATTGGTGAGCCGCAGCGTCAGGCCGGGCGCGTCGCGACCGACGAGCAGCAGGTCGTGCTGCGCGAGGTCCTGCGGCGTGGCGGGCCGGCCCGCGCGGTCGAGATAGGCGGGGCTCGCGGCGAGCTTCGCCTGCGACCAGCCGAGCGAGCGCGCGATGTAGCTGGAGTCGGTCAGCACGCCCGCGCGCAGCGCCACGTCGAAGCCGTGCTCGACGAGATCGAGCGGGTTGTTGTCGTAGATCAGCACGAGCTGGACCAGCGGATAGCGCCGGCGAAACTCGGCAAGCGTCGGCTCCAGTTCGAACAGGCCGATCGAGTAGGGCACCAGCACGCGCAGCGTGCCCTCCGGCGCCGTGCGCAGCGAGCGGGCCTGGCGATCCGCGTCGAGCAGGATGTCCTCGGCGCGCAGGCAGCGCTCGTAGTAGTCGCGTCCGGCCTCGGTGACGGATACGCGGCGCGTGGTCCGGTACAGCAGCTGGACGCCGAGCTCGTCCTCGAGCTGCTTGACCTTGCGGCTCACGCGGCTGAGCGGCATGTCGAGGTGCGTGGCGGCGGCGGTGAAATTGCCGCGCTCGACCACGCGCAGGAATATCCGGATGCTTTCGAAGTCCATATGGGGTGCTTCAGTGTTCGATCTGCGCGCATCTTACCTTTGCTGACCGGATCGTTTCATGAAGCAGCGATTATCCTGCCCGGTGCAATAACGCATCCCGTCCGCGCCTCTTAGTGGCGGCGGTGCGCCCCCGTATGCTCGCGGCATGAAATTCGCTTTCCCCAGCCTGCCGCCGCTCGCGGCCGTCCGCACTGCATTGCGCGACGCACGGCCCACGCTGCCGCCGGGCGCCCTCGGCTTCGCCTTGCGCAACACCGCCGCGTCGCTGCTGGCGCTCTACATTGCCTTCCGGATGAATCTCGACGACCCGAAATGGGCCGCGTCGACCGTGTGGATCGTCGCGCAGGGCAGCCGCGGCATGGGGCTGTCGAAGAGCCAGTACCGGATTCTCGGTACCGCGATCGGCGCGGCGGTCGCGCTGCTGCTGACCGGCGCGTTCGCGCAGACCCCGGAACTGTTCCTGCCGGCGCTCGCCGCGTGGATCGGCCTGTGCGCGGGCGTCGCGACCTTCCTGCGGAATTTCCGGGCGTATGCGGCCGTGCTCGCGGGCTATACGGCGGCGATCATCGCGATGGACGCCGTATCTGCCCCGCTGCACGCATTCGACATCGCTACCGCGCGCTTCCTTCTTCGCGGTGTCGAGCAGTTCGAACACGTTGAAGATGATCGTGTCGGACGGCTTCACGTAGCCCATCGCACGTGCATCGTGCGCGGACGCCGAGACCTTCGCCATCGCCGCGTT
>NZ_JAAGPM010000152.1:0-18035 GCF_017104865.1 Burkholderia sp. Ac-20349 | reverse complement strand
CGCTCGCGCCAGTGCCGGCCGCCGGCGTGCGGTTCCACGGATGCCACCACAGCAGGCCGCCGATGACGACGACCGCGAGCGCGCCGGCCATCAGCGTGCGGCGCGGGCGCCGCGCGGCGGGGGACGCGGGGTCTTTCGAAGGAGGCGTGGGCTTTTGTTCGTTATCCATCGTGATCTGTCAGGAAGACGGCGCGGCGTGCCGGAAATCGGACTGCTGGGCTGCGCGTGGGCGAGCGGTGCCGGGAGGGGGCGCCCGGCTCGGTCCGGGGCCCCGCCGGCCTGCGCGGGAAAAGAGCGGTGCGCACCGCGAATGCGGCGCGACGATGGGCATGATCCTACGTCCCGTCCCCGTTACAGTCCAGTGGTCTATCTTTCAACGGGTTACGGTCGTTACAGAACGCGACAGGACGATGACGAAACGATTACACGCTGATGCGCCGGGCCGGTGCGCCGCCGATTTCGCGGGTGATTTTCGCGATGCATTCGTGCAGTGCCGGCACCACGTGTTCGTGCAGCCATTCGGGCGGGCACTGGTGCGACGCGCCACCGCAGTTCACCGAATAGCGCTGGCCCGACGGGCCGACGAAACCGGCCGCGACGGCATTGAGGCCCTCGCGCCATTCGCCGATCGCGATCGCGTGGCCGTCGCGCATCGCGTCGTCCAGCGCGGGGGTCAGGCGCGCGGACACATGCGGCCAGTCGTCGCCTGCCGTGGTGCGCAGCGACTCGAGCAGCAGGCGGCGTTCGTCGTCCTCGAGTGCGGCGAGATAGGCACGGCCGACCGCGGTGCGCGCGATGTCCATCCGCGAGCCGATCTCGAGGCGCGTGACGAGCACGGCCGAGCGCGGCCGGATCACGTCGATCGCGACCATGTCGAGCCGGTCGCGCACCGCGAGGTGCACGGACAGCGACGTGCGTTCGGCCAGCTCGATCATGAACGGCCGCGACCGCGCGCGGATGTCGAAGTTGCGCAGAAAGCCGTGGCTCAGTTCGAGCACCGACGCGGTGAGCACGAAGCGCTCGCTGTCGGGCAACTGGAACAGGAAGCCGGCGCTGACGAGTGTCGCGGTGATGCGCGACACGGTAGGCTTCGGGATGCCGGTCAGTTCGGTCAGCTCGCGGTTGCTGACGGGCGCGTCGGCCGCCGCGATGCGACGCAGCACGGCGAGGCCGCGGGCGAGGGCGGTGATCTCGTCGGGCGAGGATTCACGGTCCCGCGACGCGGGAGAGGTTACAGTTGTCGACACGAGGGATTCTCTCTATTTCCGAAACTCGATTTCAATTTTGTTGGTATTGTAGGACTATTGTCAAAAGATGCATGTTCTGCGGCTGAACCGGTCATTGGATGAGATTTTACGGGTTCACCCTTGGTTTATTAGGAAAACGCTCAAATGTGCGTTGCCAGAAAGTGCATGAACCGGTGCAAATACCGCTTGACTTGTCGGGCGGAAACGGAAAGAATGTCTCACGTTTTCGAAACATCGTTTCAAGAGTTTAACCGGCAACGATGTTTCGCGCAGTCTCTCAGGTTCTAGCACGGCCCTCGGAATGGCTAGAACTTTTTTAGCGCCACGGTCTCCGTGGCGCTTTTTTTTGCCCGTCTTTCCGCGCGTCCGCCCGGACGCGTCAGGCCCGTATTATCCCCCGATCGTCGAAATCCCCCGTTCGAACCCGTGCGGCGTCTGCTTGCGCCTGTTTGCGCGTACGCTTCGCGCGATGCGCGTGCGCAAAAAAAAAGCGCGATGCCCGCAGGGGGTATCGCGCATCAAACGGCGTGGAGCGCCGACGAATGAACGGTGATGAAGAAAGGGGGGCGCGGCCAGGGGCGCCCGGTCAGGCGCGCTCCTGGCGAGCGCGCCGGCCCGCCTCGCGTGGTCCGGTCAGGCCTTCGCGAGCTTGATGCTGGTCGGCTCGGCCGTCAGGTAGCCGACGCTGGCGCCGAAGCGGTCCTTGAAGTTCGCGCGCACGAGCGGATCGAGCGTCGGCTTGACCTTGTCGTGCAGCGGCGACTCCCAGTCGCCCGCGTGCTGGAAGTTGCTCATGATGTAGGTCCAGCCGTTGATCTCGTCGACCGCGTGCAGGCCCGTCGATTCGGCGCCGGCCGGGCACGACAGCACGCGCACGAGCGACTTCGTGTCGACGTTGTAGGCCCACAGGAAGTTGTTCACGTGCATGCCCGAGTCTTCGCCGATGAAGAGCGTGCGCAACTTTTCGGAGAACTTCAGGTTGTCCGGATTCGCGATCTTGTCCGGGTTCGCGAGGTTGCCGAGTCCGTCGGCCGCGGCGAGATCCTCGCCGACGAGCGCGGCCGGCGCGCCCATGTCGACCGGCACCCATTCGCTGTCGATCGCACTGCCCGTCGTGTCGCGCTGGCTGCCCTTCAGGTTCAGCGCATAGACGGCGCCCGCGGCGATCTTCTTGTCGACCGCGACGTCGCGCGACACCGCATTGCCCTTGACCATCGACGTTTCGATCCGCGACATCGCCGTGTAGACGATCTTGTCCTTCGCGTTCACGGTCGTGCCTTCGAGCTTCGTAAAGGCCATGCTGCCGCCGAGCAGCGCCGCGTAACGGTGCGTCTCGAGGAACGCGGCCGCCTTTTCCATCCCCGGCTTCACGCGCATCCAGTTGAACTTGCCGCCGAAGTGGATCTTCGCGTAGCTCGGATCGTTCGGGTCGGTGGTCGTCAGGTCCATGATGTCCGACGCCTTCAGCGTGTTCGCGAGCGCTTCGATCTCGCTGCTGGTCGCGTGGCCGATCTTGATCCACGTGAGCGTCGCGGTGCCCGCGCCGGCAGACGACGTCTGCGTCCACTTCGCGACGTACAGCGTGCCGGCCGACAGGTCGGCCGCCTTGTCGGCGACGAACATGAACAGGCCGCCGTTGGTGGCGTCGTCACCCATCATCACGGTGCGCTGGTCCGGCATCACCTGGATCAGCTCGTGCGAGATGCGGCCGAGGCAGTAGTGCTTCTTCACGGTGCCCGTGCCGTCCGGATTCACGGTGATCTCGGGCAGGTGACCGTAGTGATAGGGGTTCGCCTTCGTCTCGTCGCCGAACGTGTTCTTGCTGAACGCCTTGAACTGCGCGTCGGTCGCGATCTTCGTCGCGTCCGGCTCGTACTCTTCGCTCGACAGGTGCGTGCCCCACGGTGACAGGCTCGCGCCGCACGTGATCCACAGGCCGTGCGCCTTCGACGTGTCGACGTTGTGGTACTTGACGACCTTCAGCGTGCCATTGGCCGGATCCTGGTCGAGCGTCACCACCGCGATCGGCGACGGCAGCTGGCCGTACTGCGATGCGCTGGCCTGGTCGCGCGTCGTGTATTCGAACTGCACGACGGCGAACACCGTGTTGCCCTTCACGCCGGGCACGTTCGCGTTCTTCAGCGTCAGCAGCGAGCTGCCGTCCGGGCAGTCGGAATAGAACTGGCGCTCCTTGCCGGCCACCGAGCGGTCGATGATCGGCTGGTTGTTGATGTCGTAGTAGCCGCCCGCAAGCGTCGTGCCGCCCTTGCCGTCCGGCACCATGTCGCCCGTCACGAAGAACGGCCGGTACGCCAGCTTGAAGTTGCGCGCCGAGCCGTCCGAGAACGACACCGACAGCGTCGAGCCGACCGTCGTCGTGGCCATCGCGGCCGCGTTGTCGAGCGAGGGCGCGGCCATGGCCGAGAACGTCGCCGACGTGTACGCGGCAGCGACCGGGGCCGGCGTCGATGCCGGATTGTCGTCGCCGCCGCAACCCGTCAGCAGGGCCGGCAGCGCGAGGCCGGAAAGGGGCAGCATCGGCGCGCCGGCGAGGATCTTCAGGGCCTGACGACGGGAAGCATTGGGCAACGCGGGCATGTGGAGTCCAGTTTCAGTTGTTGGAAGAATGGCCTTCGCGAAGCAGGCGGTCGGCAAGCTTGGCGAAGGCGAATTGAAAACTGGACGGAAGTGTAAGGATGCTCGATGAAAGTTTTTTGAATTGAAAACGTAATGATGTGTCGGGCGTTCGTCAGGTGCTCAATCGCGTTCGGGCGTCGCCGAGATGCGGTGGATCGACAGGTCCGCGCCGTCGAACTCGGCTTCGCGGTCGAGGCGCAGCCCGACGGTCGCTTTCAGTGCGCCATAGACGAGCGTGCCGCCCGCGGTCGCGATCGCGATGCCGCCGAGCGTGCCGATCAGCTGCGACATGAACGACACGCCGCCGAGCCCGCCGAGCGCGGGCAGGCCGAACACGCCGGCCGCGAGGCCGCCGAGCGCGCCGCACATGCCGTGCAGCGGCCACACGCCGAGCACGTCGTCGATGCGCCACTTGTTCTGTACGCAGGTGAACATCGCGACGAACAGCGCGCCGGCGACGGCGCCGGTGACGAGCGCACCGATCGGATGCATCACGTCGGAGCCCGCGCACACCGCGACGAGGCCGGCGAGCGGCCCGTTGTAGGTGAAGCCCGGGTCGTTGCGACCGGCCATCCACGCGGCGAGCGTGCCGCCGACCATCGCCATCAGCGAGTTCACGGCGACGAGGCCGCTGATCTTGTCGAGCGTCTGCGCGCTCATCACGTTGAAGCCGAACCAGCCGACTGCGAGCACCCACGCGCCGAGCGCGAGGAACGGGATGTTCGACGGCGGGTGCGCGGCGATCCGGCCGTCCTTCGCATAGCGGCCGTGGCGCGCGCCGAGCAGCAGCACGGCCGGCAGCGCGACCCAGCCGCCGAATGCGTGCACGACGACCGAGCCCGCGAAATCGTGGAACGGCGCACCGAACGCGTGCGTGAGCCAGGCCTGCACGCCGAAACGTTCGTTCCATGCGATCCCTTCGAAGAACGGATAGATGAAGCCGACGATGATCAGTGTCGCGACGAGCTGCGGATTGAACTTCGCGCGCTCGGCGATGCCGCCGGACACGATTGCGGGGATCGCCGCCGCGAAGGTCAGCAGGAAGAAGAAGCGCACGAGCGCGTAGCCGCTGTGCTGCGACAGCGTGCCGATGTCGTCGAAGAACTCGACGCCGTACGCGATCGTGTAGCCGATGAAGAAATACGCGAGCGTCGACACCGAGAAATCGACCAGGATCTTCACGAGCGCGTTGACCTGGTTCTTCTTGCGGACCGTGCCGAGTTCAAGAAATGCAAAGCCCGCGTGCATCGCGAGCACCATGACGGCGCCGATCAACAGGAACAGTGTGTCGACGCCGGATTTCAGACCATCCATGCCGTGGCTTCCTTGCGCAAAAAACGGGCAAGGAACGCAAGTATCGAGCCAACTTGGTGAACGGCTGCGTGGAGTTGGTGCTCGAACGCCGCGCGGTGCGGCATTCCGGTGAATCGTGCACGGGAAGGGGGCGCGGCTGGCACGGGGCCGGTGTGATGCCGGGTGCACGCGTGTGGTGCGGCGGGTGCGGAACTGGTGCGTGCGACGTGCCGATTGGTGCGGCGTGGTGCGCGATGGTGCGTCGCTGCGCACCGTTCCGGCGCGTCAGCGGCGCGCGAACAGCGCGGGCGGCCGGCGCAGCCGCAGCGCGCACACCGACCAGTAGGCGGAGACGGTTGTGAGCCCGAGCGCGGCAAACGCGAGCGCCGCGAAGCCCGCAAGCGACTGGCCGTCGCCGTCGGGGCCAAGGATGCCTTGCGCGACGATCAGCGCGGCCGTCCAGAAGCCGATCACGGCCTGCGTGAGCAGGCGCGCGGACGCGACGCGGCGCGGGCGCCCGGATTCGGCAAGACGGCGCGTCGACGGCGGGCGCAGGCACAGGAACAGGGTGGCGGCGAGCAGTACGGCCAGGGCGATGAACCAGTTGACGAGAAAATCCATGAAAGAGGGGCACATCCGAAGCAGATTGAAGCGTGCCCACTTTAGTGTCTTCGCGTGTGCGATTGAATCAGACGAATCCGAAATTGAAAGCCATTTTTAATCGTGGGGCGTGATTGGCCCTGTTCCACAGGCGGTATCATCGACGTCGGTCCAACCATGAGGCCGCGCGACGCGCGGCCGGAGATTGCAGATGAACATGAAGACATCGCGGGCGCGTCGCGTGCCCGGGTCCGTCCTGGCGGCCGTGGCTGCCGGTGCGCTGTTGTTGCTCGCGGGCTGCGAGAAGTCCGGTGCGCCGGTCACGCAGCCCGATACGGCCGCGAGCGCGGCCGCCGATGCCGCGAACAATGCGGCCAAGGCGCTCGACCAGGTGGCGAGCACGGTCAACCAGCAGATCAACGCCGCGAAGGCCGGCATCGCCTCCGCGGCGTCGGCCGTGCCGCCGCTGTCCGCGAGCGGCCTCGCTTCCGCCGCGCAGGCGCAGATCGACGCGGCTGCTTCCGCGGTCGTCGCGCATGCGGCTTCCGAAGCCGGCGCGCAGATCGCGCAAGCCGGCAAGAAGCTCCAGCAGTGGAGCCAGCAGAACGCGTCGGGCGCCAAGCCTGCGAGCGGAGAGTGACGCGGGCTTGCATGATCCGCTAAATGTAATTATTATGGTTACACATGTCGCCGGCTGCGGGATGGGCCGGCGTCGTCAAGTGAGTGAGGAATGAATACCAGCAGCCGGTTCGCGTTTGCCGTCCACGTGCTTGCCTTGCTGTCGATGCAGGAAGGCGCGCCGCTGTCGTCCGACATCATCGCGGGCAGCGTGAACACGAATCCGGCGTTGATTCGCCGGTTGCTGTCGATGCTGGCGGCCGCCGGGCTGACCACGTCGCAACTGGGCGCGGGCGGCGGTGCGCTGCTGGCGCGCGAGCCCGGTGCGATCACGCTGCTCGACGTGTATCGGGCGGTCGACGATGCGCAACTGTTCGCGCTGCACCGTGAGGCGCCGAATCCCGCGTGTCTCGTCGGGCGGCACATCCAGGGCGCGCTGATCGACTACATCGGCGACGCGCAGCGGGCGATGGAAGCATCGCTTGGCACGCGCACGCTGGCCGACGTCACGGCCGACGTGCTGGATCTGGAGCAGCGCACGCAACAGGCGGCGCGCGCCGGCGGGTGACCGGCGGCAGGGCAGGAAGCCGGGCGGCGCGACAGGCGCGGCGGCCGGTGCAACGGGGGCTATGCCCCGTTTTTTTCGGTCTTATCTGTAATTAAATGTGTTACATATTTTTCTGACTGGAGAATCGATATGACGCAACGTACTTTGAATATCGCGCTGTTTGGCGCCACCGGCACGATCGGCTCGCGCATCGCTGCAGAAGCCGCACGACGCGGCCATCGCGTGACCGCGCTGTCGCGCCACCCGGGTGCGGCCGGCGACGGCATCACCGCGAAGGCGGCCGACCTGTTCGACGCCGCCAGCATCGCGGCCGCGCTGCCGGGCCATGACGTCGTCGCGAGCGCGTACGGTCCGAAGCAGGACGATGCGGCGAAGGTCGTCGCGGCCGCGAAGGCGCTGGTCGCCGGCACGCGCCAGGCGGGGCTGAAGCGGCTCGTGGTGGTGGGCGGCGCCGGTTCGCTCGAAGTCGCGCCCGGCAAGCAGCTCGTCGACAGCGAAGGTTTCCCGGAAGCGTACAAGGCGGTCGCGCTCGCGCACCGCGACGCGTTCGACTACCTGCAGACGGTCGGCGATCTCGACTGGACGTTCTTTGCGCCGGCTGCGCTGATCGCCCCGGGCGAGCGGACGGGTACGTTCCGCACGGGTGCCGGCAAGCTGATCGCGGACGCGCAAGGCAACAGCAAGATCTCCGCGGAAGACTATGCGATCGCGTTCGTCGACGCGCTCGAGCAAGACAGCTTCGTGCGCGAGATCGCGACGGTCGCGTATTGAGCGGCGTGCCGGCCGGCGGCGCGTGCGCGCCGGGCCGGCCGTGACAGGCAGGAACGCCAGGCGATTCCACCCTGATGGGCGGGATCGCCTGTTTCATTTGGCGCGTGCCGCGTGCCGGCGGATCCGTTCATGCGATGCGCGTACCGGATCGGTATTTATACCGGTCGACGCGGCGCAGCGGTTTTCATATTGTTCCCCGTTGGGCAGGATGCATAGAATAAATTTCTATCTACGAGGGACTGGAGAAATGGACGCCATCGATCGCAAGCTGCTGGAGCTCTTGCAGGCGGATGCCACGCTACCGATCGCGGAACTGGCGCAGCGCGTGAACCTGTCGCAGACGCCGTGCTGGAAGCGCGTGCAGCGGCTCAAGGAAACCGGCGCGATTCGCGCGCAGGTTGCGCTATGCGATCCGCGCAAGCTCGGGGTCGGCACGACCGTGTTCGTCGCGATCCGCACGAACCAGCACACCGAGGAATGGGCGCAGCGTTTCACGCAGGCCGTGCGCGACATGCCGGAAGTGGTCGAGGTGTACCGGATGAGCGGCGAGACCGACTATCTGCTGCGCGTCGTGGTGGCCGGCATCGACGATTACGACCGCGTCTACAAGCAGCTGATTCGCGCGGTGCCGCTGTTCGACGTCAGCTCGTCGTTCGCGATGGAGCAGATCAAGTATTCGACCGCGCTGCCCGTGCGTGATCTTGCCGAGCCGGCATAACGCGGCAAGGAAACGCGGCAATGAAGCGCGGCAATGAAGCGCGGCAATGAAGCGACGCGGGCGCGCATCGCACCCGCGGGTTCAGCGGCCGCGCGCCAGTGCGCGCGCGCGTTCGTCGGCCAGTGCGTCGCGGCGCACGAAATCCGCGACGAACGGGTTGGCCGGATGGTGATGCAGTGCGTACGGCGTATCCCATTGCGCGAGCTGGCCGTCCTTCATCACGCCGATCCGGTCGGCGATCGCGAACGCTTCGGCCTGGTTGTGCGTGACGAGGATCGCGGTGTGGCCCGTGCGTTTCAGGATGTCGCGCAGCTCGAACGCAAGCCGCTCGCGCGTATCGACATCGAGATTCGAGAACGGCTCGTCGAGCAGCAGTAGCTCCGGCGACGGCGCGAGCGCTCGCGCGAGTGCGACGCGCTGCTGCTGGCCGCCGGACAGTTCGTGCGGATACGCGCCGCCGGAATCGGCGAGGCCGACGAGTTCGAGCATTTCCGCGACGCGCATGCGCCGTTCGGCCTTCGGCATGCGCCGCAGGCCGAATGCGACGTTGTCCGCCGCGCTCAGGTGCGGGAACAGCGCGTAGTCCTGGAACATCATGCCGATGCGGCGCCGCTCGGGCGGCACGTCGAGCGACGGCGCCGCGACGGGCACGCCGTCCAGCACGATGCGTCCCATGCGCACCGGTTCGAAGCCGGCGATCGCGCGCAGCACGGTGGTCTTGCCGCAGCCCGACGCGCCGAGCAGGCAGCCGATGTCGCCGCGCGGCAGCGCGAGGCTGAGCCCGTCGACCACGGTGCGGCGGCCGTGCGGCGTGTCGTAGGCGAGGCAGAGGTCATCGAGTTCGAGCAGGTTCACGGTGTCAGGCTCCGATCTTGTGGCGGGTGCGGGCGAGCAGGATCACGGGCACGAGCCCGGCCAGCACGATCGCGAGCGCGGCGACCGCGCCTTCTTCATAGGTGCCGCGCGCGGCTTCCGCATACAGCCAGGTCGCGAGCGTGTCGAAGTTCAGCGGACGCAGCAGCAGCGTCGCCGGCAATTCCTTCATCGCGTCGACGAACACCAGCAGCGCGCTCGTCGTGAGCGCGGGCCGCAGCAGCGGCAGGTGCACGCGGCGCAGCGTGCCGCCGCCCGTCTCGCCGAGCGAGCGCGCCGCCTGTTCGAGCGACGGCGGGATACGTGCGAGGCCGGCCTCGATGCTGCCGGCCGGGATCGCGAGAAAGCGCACGGTATAGGCGATCACGAGCGCGGCCGCCGAGCCCATCAGCAGCAGCCCGTCTCGGCCGAGCGCCGCGCCGAACAGCCGGTCGGCCGCCGCGAACGGAATCAGCAGGCCGATCGCGAGCACGGTGCCCGGCACCGCATAGCCGAGGCTCGCGATGCTTGCACATATGCGGGCCGGGCCGGCGCCGGCGCTGTCGCGTTGCGCGCGTGCGGCCCACGCGACGACGAGCCCGCATGCGACGGTCGCGACGGTGGCGGCGGTGGCGATCGTCAGCGTGTTCGCGAGCCCCGTCATCAGTTGTGCGGATACGCCGCCGACGAGGTGCAGCCGCTTGGCCGTCTCGACCGCGAGGTATGCGGCCGGCGCGCCGAAGCCGAGCAGCACGGGCAGCCAGCCCAGCACGGCGGCGCCGAATGCAGCCGGGCCCGTCAGGCGGCGCGGCGCGATCGGCCGCATGCGCCGGCCATGCGCATAGCGCTGCCGACGGCGCCCGTAGCGTTCGAGCACGATCATGCCGACGACGATCGCGAGCATCGCGAGCGCGATCTGGGCGGCGCCGGCAAGATCGGAGCGCGTGATCCAGGTCGTGTAGACGGACACGGTCAGCGTCTGCACGCCGAGGAATTCCGATGCGCCGATATCGTTCAGCGTTTCGAGCAGCGCGAGGCTCACGCCGACCGCGATCGCGGGCCGCGCGAGCGGCACGACGACGCGCCAGAACGTGGCGATCCGTCCCGCGCCGAGCGTGCGCGCGGCTTCGAGCAGGCTTGCGGACTGCGTGACGAACATCGCGCGCGTGCTCAAGTAAACATAGGGATACAGCACGAAGCCGAGCACGAAGATTGCGCCGGGCAGCGAGCGCAGGTCGGGCAGGCGGAACTGGCGCGGGCTGTCGAAGCCGAGCAGCCAGCGGATCGCGCCTTGTACCGGGCCGATCGGGTGCAGCAGGTCGAGATACGCGAACGCGACGATGTAGGTGGGCACCGCGAGCGGCAGCAGCAGCGCCCACGTCAGTATCCGGCGGCCGGGAAAGTCGTACGCGGTGACGAGCCACGCGCAGCCGGTGCCGACGATCGACACGATCGCGCCGACCCCGGCGAGCAGCAGCAGCGTATTGACGAGCGCCTGCGGCAGCACGAATTCGGCGAGATGCCGCCAGTGCGCGAGATCGGCATCGAACGCGGCCGCCACGAGCACCGCAAGCGGCGCCGCGACCGCCGCGGCGATCGCCAGCGCCGCGCTCAGCCACAGGCTGCCCGCGCGCGGCAGCAGGCGCGGCCGGCATGACGCGCGGCGCGCGCCGGCGGTCGTGGCGTCAGTGGTCAAAGCCGACCTTGTCGACGAGCTGGCTCGCCTGCTTGCGATGCTTCGCGATGTCCGCCAGCGGCAGCGGGTCGATCTTCAGCGTGCCGAAGCTGGCGATCACCGGGTCGAGCTTCACGTTCGCGCGCACCGGGTATTCGTAGTTCGCCTGCGCATACAGCGCCTGCGCTTCCGGCGACACGAGGTATTCGAGCAGCTTCACCGCGTTGGCCTTGTGCGGCGCGTGCTTCGCGACCGTCGCGCCGCTGATGTTGACGTGCGTGCCGCCGCTCTTCGCGTTCGCGAACGTCGGCCGCACGACCTTGATCGCGTCGCCCCACTTGCGCGCGTCGCTGCCGGGCTCCGCGTTCTTCATGTGACCGACGTAGTACGCGTTCGCGAGGCCGACGTCGCAGATGCCGCCGAGGATGTCGCGCGCGACATCGCGGTCGCCGCCCGTCGCCTTGCGCGCGAGGTTCGCCTTCACGCCGCGCAGCCACTTCTCGGTCGCCGCTTCGCCGTCGTGCGCGATCATCGCCGCGACGAGCGCCGTGTTGTACGGATGCTGGCCCGAGCGGATGCAGACCTTGCCCTTCCATTTCGGATCGGCGAGATCCTCGTAGCGGAACGCATCGACCTTCAGGTCCTTCTCGACGTACAGCACGCGGTCGCGCAGCGACAGCGCGTACCAGTCGCCGTTCGCGCTGCGCAGGTTCGCGGGAATCGCGTCGTCGAGCGCCTTCGAGTGCACCGGCTGCGTGAGCCCGCCGTCGACGAGATCGAGCAGGTTGCCGACGTCGACCGTCATCAGCACGTCGGCCGGCGACTGCGCGCCTTCCGCCTTCACGCGCTCGAGCAGGCCGTCCTTCACGAACACCGTGTTGACCTTGACGCCGCTCTGCTTCGTGAACGCGTCGATGAGCGGCTGGATCAGCTTCGGTTCGCGGGTGGTGTACAGGCTCACTTCCTCGGCGGCCTGGGCCAGCGGCGCGAAAGCGGCGGCGGCAAGGGCGAGGGCGCCGGCAAGCGGCAGCAGGCGGGTGCGCGGATTCGACATGGAGACTCCGGAGGGGCAGGTGGACGAAGGGAGCGTTCCGGGGCGCGCCTGCCGCCCGAGCGACCCGAAACATTACAAAGTGAAAGATTTCGGATTCTAGATCGAAATGGGAACGATTATCAAATGAAAGCTTGCGGCAGGCGGGGAGAGGTGGGGGATGGGGATAGCCAACGGCGCGTCGCAGCGGGCGCGCAAGCGCGTAGAATGCCCGCTTCGATGAATTTGACGGAGTCGCCCCGACCATGAACGATCAGCGCAAGAAGAACCCTGTCCGCAACGTGAGCATCCTGATCGTCGTGGCCGTGCTGCTCGTGATCGGGACGATCCTGTACAACGCGATTTCGCAGAAGCACGCGTACGACGAGGCCCATCCGGCCGAGGCCGCGAGCGCGGCGTCGCACTGACGTGCCGATGCGCGGCCCGGCGGGCCGCGCACGTAGTGGGGATGTGAAGGGGATGAATCCCCGGTTGTTGCGGCGATAGATGTCGCGCGGAGCCGGGGAAGAAGCGGGCGCCGAAACGGGCGCACCGCGTATGCAGGTCAGCCGTGCGTCAACGTGACGCAGGTGCGAATTTCGGGCGGATCCGTGCGTAGAACACGACCGCGAGCAGCACGAGCCAGGCCGCGCCGACATACAGCGCGATGCGCGTGTCCTCGAACCAGCCGAGCATCACGATCACGAAGCCCATGAACGCGATCGTCAGGGCCGGCGCGACCGGCCACAACGGCACCTTGAACTTCAGCGCCGCGACTTCGGCGTTCGACAGCCGGCGGCGCATCGCGACCTGCGACAGCAGGATCATCAGCCACACCCACACGGTGGCGAACGTCGCGATCGCCGCGACCATCAGGAACACGTCCTTCGGCATCAGGTAGTTGAGCAGCACGCCGACGAGCAGCGCGGCTGCCATCACGACCACCGTGACCCAGGGCACGCCGTGCCGCGACGTCGTCATCAGCACGCGCGGCGCCTGGCCCTGGCGCGCCATCCCGAACATCATCCGGCCTGCGCCGAAGATGTCGCTGTTGATCGCCGAGATCGCCGCGCTGATCACGACGAGGTTGAGGATCGTTGCAGCCGATTTCACGCCGAGTGCCGAGAAGATCTGCACGAACGGGCTGCCGTCGCCGCCGACACCCGTCCACGGGCTGATCGACATCAGCACGACCATCGTCAGCACGTAGAACAGCAGGATGCGCGCAGGCACCGCGTTGATCGCGCGCGGAATCACGCGTTCCGGATCCTTCGCCTCGCCGGCGCTCATCCCGATCACCTCGATCCCGCCGTACGCGAAGATCACGACCGACAGCGACGCGATCAGCCCGCCGACGCCGTTCGGCAGGAAGCCGCCGTGGTTCCACAGGTTCGCGAACGTCGGCACGTCGGCCGAGTGGCCGAAGTGCATGCCGGTCAGCAGGATCGCGACGCCGCCGCCGATCATCGCGACGATCGCGCCGACCTTGATGATCGACAGCCAGAACTCGAGCTCGCCGAACACCTTCACGTGGCACAGGTTCAGCCCGCAGATGATCGTGACGACGCCGAGCACCCAGATCCATTGCGGGACACCGGGAAACCAGAAGCCCATGTAGATGCCGAACGCGGTGATGTCGGCGATCGCGACGATCACCATTTCGAGCGTGTAGGTCCAGCCGGTGACGAATCCGGCGAACGGGCCGAGGTTCTCGGTCGCGTAGTGACCGAACGAGCCGGCCACGGGTTCGCGTACGGCCATCTCGCCGAGCGCGCGCATCACCATGTAGACGGCTGCGCCGCCCAGGATGTACGCCAGGATCACGGCCGGGCCCGCGAGCTGGATCGCGGACGCCGAACCGTAGAACAGGCCCGTGCCGATCGCCGAACCCAGCGCGAGAAAGCGGATATGCCGCGCGCTCAGGTGGCGCTGCAAGTTTTTCATCGAGTCTCCGATATCGTTATGCGACGGACCGGGCAAGCGGGGCCGATCCGATTGGCTCAAGTTGTCTATACAACTTGAATGTGAGCGAATGATAACAAGCCGGGCCGGGTGACCGGAATCGGGTATTCCCTGACTGGCGCGACGGGCGCAATAGGGGGCTGGGCGGTCGCGCGGCGAGGGCGCAGGCCGCGTGAAACGGGCGGGTCATGCTTTCGGGGATCGCTGAATCGGGGAGCGCCGGGGCCGCTCCGCGGGATGCGCGGGCCGGCCACCGGCGGGGTAACGCCGCGGTCAGGCGGGCAGGCGGATCACGCTCGCATCCTTGCGGATCAGCAGCGAAGACGCAAGCATCTGCTTGCATTGGTGCGCGAGCACCTTCAGGTCGTGCGTGAGCTCGGCTCCCACCGCATCGGATTTCTCCGCGGACACGACCATCGCATCGAGGTCGCGCGTGATCTGCTTCGACGCGTCGAGCTGATCGGCGGGCGGCGGCTCGCCGGCCTCGGCCTTCTCGAGATTGTCGAGCACCGCGGCGAGGCCGCGATGCAGCGCATCGTCGTGGAGGATGCTGCCGTCGGCTGCGCAGGCCGTGCGGATCAGCGGCGCGGCGGCCGTGATCTGCGCGCCGAGCACGTGGGTCTGCACGAGCAGGTCGTTCAGTTCGGGCACGAAGCGCTGGTGCGCCTTCGGTTCGATCATCATCCGCTGGAATGCCTGCCCGAGATTCGCGAACGCGATGTGCACGTCCTTGCGCGCGAGGCGGTAGCGGTAGTCGTCGTCGAGCGTCGTGGCGGGTGTCTCGATGGCCGCGGCGACGACCGGCACCACGGCCGCGCCGTCGGCGGCCGGCACCGGCGGCGGCGACATGCCGCGCCCGGCGCGCCACACGGCTTCGAAATACTTGCGGGTGGCGGTGAGCATGTCGGCGACCTGCTTGCCCATCAGCCGGTATTCCCAGTACGGGAACAGCCGGCTCGCGGCGATCGCGATCATGCAGCCGACCACGGTATCGATCGCGCGCTCGCCGATGATCCGCATGCTGCCCGGCGCGAGCAGGTGGAACATCAGCAGCACGTACGACGACGTGAACACGACGCTCGCCGCGTAGTTGAACAGCAGCAGGCTGTAGCTCATCACCATCGACCCGAACATGATCGCGATCAGCAGGTGCGGCTCCTTCACCGTGTAGATCAGCGCGATGCTCGCCGCGCAGCCGATCAGCGTGCCGATGATCCGCTGCGCGTTGCGCTGCTTGGTGAGCGAGTAGCCTGGCTTCAGGATGATGATGGTCGTCATCACGATCCAGTACGCGTTCGTGAGCGGCAGCAGGCGGCCGAGCCAGAAACCGACCGCCACCGCGATCGTCACGCGCAGTGCGTGGCGAAAGCTCGGCGAACGCATGTTCAGGTTCGAGAAGATCAGCAGCGGCGACATCCGGCGGCGCTGCAGGAAGCGCGTGAGTGCCTTGTCGATCTTCAGTTCGGTTTGCTGCGGATCGGCGTGGCCCGACAGGTTGCGGCGCATCCGGTCGATCAGGCGCGTCGCGCTCCAGATGCGCCGGAACGTGGCGAGCACGGCCGCATACGCCTCCGCGTTGGTGGCCGCGAAGTTCTTCTTGCGCATCAGCTCGATCTCGTACTCGATCGCGCGCAGTTCGGCCTTCACGCTGATCCGCGAATGCGGCGCGCGGTTCTCGAGCACCGCGAGGCCGATCTCCTCGAGATCGGCGGCTGCCTTGCAGATCAGGTCGCGGTAGAAAATGATCAGGTCGGAGCCGCCGAACGTATTGCGCACCAGCGGGTAGTCGGTGTGCGCACCGACGAACAGCTCGTGCAGGTCGACGCTGTTGATGAACAGGTTGTACATCGTCGTGCGGCCGGGGTCGAGCTTGCCGCGCCGCAGCTTCGGCAGGTTGCGCAGCACGATGTCGCGCGCGGTTTCCTGCGTTTCGACCGCGGTGATCTGCCGGGCGACGAGATTGCGGTAGCACTCGTCGAGATCGGCATCGAGATCGTAGAACTGCGCGCGCGCGAGCAGGTAGTCGGCGCAGGCGAACAGGCTCTCGGCGAGTGCCTGCTGCTCGATCCGGCGCGCCTGCCATTGCGACACGAGCGTGGCCCAGTACGTGTACCAGAGGCCGCCCGCGAGAATCCAGCCGGCGTTGATGAACGCCTGCAGCGGCGTGAACTTCTCCTCGAGCGTCATCACCATCATGAACAGCGTCGCGAAGCTGATCTGCGGCCAGCGGTTGCCGTACACGACGATCAGCGACAGCACGAAGGTGAGCGGCACGATGGCGAGCCACAGCACGAAGATGTTCGGTGTCGCGAGGCCGGTCGCGAGCGCGGCCAGAAAACCGATCACGCTGCAAGCGAGCATTTCGTTGTGCTTGTACTTGAGCGGGCCCGGCATGTCGACGACGCAGGCGCCGAGCGCGCCCGTCGAAATCGTGAAGCCGAGCTCCCGGTTGTGAAACACGATCAGGCACAGCACGGCCGGCAGCGACACGCCGACCGCGATCCGCAGGCCGCCGAAAAAGTACTGGCTGTAGAAAAACTTTCTGATTTCGACCGAATAGCGCATCGATGGGCTGAATGGCAGACGAAGACGCCCGGGGGCGGCATCTTGACTGGCGACGAGTCTATCGTATTTCGCGGTCCGCAAAACCTGGCTTTCCGGACGAGGTCCGCTGCGACGGTCCATTTGCTATCCTTGGTGATCCTGTTCGCCCGGCTGGCCCGGCGCGACGTACCGACTCCCGCTTCATGCTCCATCTCTTCTATTCGAACCGTCACGAAACGCTGGCCGACGCGCTGCTCGAGGATCTGGCCGCGTTCCCGGCCAGCAATGGCCCGTGGGCGCAGCAACAGGTCATCGTGCCGAGCGCGGCGCTGCGCCGCCGTCTCGAGCTCGACATCGCCGCGCGCAACGGCGTGTGCGCGAACGTCGAGTTCACGTATCTCGCACAATGGCTGTGGGCACAGATCGGCCGTGTGCTGACGGTGCCCGCGCGTTCGCCGTTCGCCCCCGATCGCCTCGTATGGCGCTGCTACCGGCTGTTCGCGCAGGCGTCCGACGGTGCGCCGTGGCTCGCGTCGCCGCGGCTGGCCGCGTATTTGTCCGCGTCCGACGATGCGATGCGCTACGAACTCGCGCACCGCGTCGCGGCCGTGCTCGATCATTACCTGACCTATCGCCCCGAATGGCTGGCCGCGTGGCAGGCCGGCGAATCCGTGCTCGCGGGCGACGGCGCGCCGCGCGGCGTCAGCGACGCCGCACGCGACGACGAGCGCTGGCAGGCCGCGCTGTGGCGCGCGCTGCTCGCCGAGCTGAGCGACAGCGGCACGCCGCCCGCGCACCGCTTCCTCGTCGAAGCGCGCCATCTCGATGCCGACGCGGTTGCGCGCGCCGACTGGCCTGAATCGGTCAGCGTGTTTGCGCTGCCGACGATGCCGCCGCTGCATGTCGCGCTGCTGCGCGAGCTGTCGCGCTGGATCGACGTGCGCGTCTATGCGTTGAACCCGTGCCGCGAATTCTGGTTCGACATCGTGACCGCCGCGCATGCCGAGGCGCTCGATGCGGCCGGGCGGCTCGACTACCAGGAAGTCGGCCATCCGCTGCTCGCGGAATGGGGCAGGCAGACCCAGGCGCAGCTGCACATGCTGCACGAACTGACTGAAAGCGCCGCGTCGGGCGACGCGTCGCGTTTCGTCGAGAATCCCGCGCCGACATGGCTCGCGCGCGTGCAGAACGCGATCCTCGACCTGCAGCCGGAGGCCGAAGCCGGCGATGCACCGGCCGAGCGCGGGATCGAGGTGCACGTGTGCCACAGCCTTGCACGCCAGCTCGAGGTGCTGCACGACCGGCTGCTCGCATGGTTCGACGCCGACGCGAGCCTGCAGCCGTCCGACGTGCTCGTCGCGGTGGCCGATCTCGCGGCGGCCGGGCCGCTGATCGACGCCGTGTTCGGCACGGCCGGCGCCGGCGGCGCGCGCGTGCCTTACCGGATTACCGGCCTGCCGCCGTCGCAGGCGAACCCGGTCGCGCGCGTGCTGCTCGACTGGCTCGCGTTGCCGGAGCGG
>NZ_JAAGPM010000151.1:0-233 GCF_017104865.1 Burkholderia sp. Ac-20349 | reverse complement strand
ACATGGAGAGAGACGCACAGACTGAGAAAGACTGTGCGTACAGCGAGGGCGAGGCAGGGTCGTTCAAGACATCACATGTGCAGGTAAGAATGCTGGGTTGACGAGAACAGTCAGGCATGAGACGCTCTGCGCTTAAGACTGAGTTCAAACCGCAAAAAGGCCTCAAAAACCATAGCAGCGCGTGAACGAAACTGGTAGGGAGTGAAAGCTGCGCGAATTATTTTTTTTTTTTA
>NZ_JAAGPM010000150.1:0-17734 GCF_017104865.1 Burkholderia sp. Ac-20349 | reverse complement strand
CGCGTGCGCGTCGAGGTCGAACACCGTCAGCGCGTGGCCGGCTTTCAGCAGGTTGGCGGCCATCGGGCCGCCCATGTTGCCGAGTCCGATGAATGCGATTTCCATGTGCCAGCTCCTTGGGTCAGCGCAGCGCGATCGTCGTGTTCACGCCGCCGGCCGTCGCGTCGTCGTCGAACCAGCGCGCGGTGACCGTCTTGGTCTGCGTGTAGAACTGCACGACCTGCTTGCCGTACGGGCCGAGATCGCCGAGCTTCGAGCCGCGCGAGCCCGTGAAGCTGAAGTAGGGCACCGGCACCGGGATCGGGATGTTGATGCCGACCTGGCCGATGTCGATCTCGCTCTGGAACTTGCGCGCGGCCGCGCCGCTCTGCGTGAACAGCCCCACGCCGTTGCCCATCGGGTTGCGGTTGACGAGCGCGATCGCTTCGTCGAGCGTGTCGGCTTCGAGCACGACCACCACCGGCCCGAAGATTTCTTCCTTGTAGATCGACATGTCGGTCGTCACGCCCGAGAAGATCGTCGGGCCGACGAAGTTGCCCTGCTCGTAGCCGGGCACTTTCACGTCGCGGCCGTCGAGCAACAGCGTCGCGCCTTCCTTCACGCCCGCGTCGATCAGCGACAGGATGCGTTCCTTCGCCGCCTTCGACACGACCGGCCCGACGTCCGTGCCGGCTTCCGCGCCCGCATTGACCTTCAGCGCCTTCGCCTTCTCGACGAGCTCGGGCAGCCAGTCGCGCGCCTTGCCGACCAGCACGACCACCGACGTCGCCATGCAGCGCTGGCCGGCCGCGCCGAAGCCCGCGCCGACGAGCGCGTTGATCGACTGCTCGCGGTGCGCATCGGGCAGCACGACCGCGTGGTTCTTCGCGCCCATCATCGACTGCACGCGCTTGCCGTGCTGGCTGCCGAGGTTGTACACGTGCGTGCCGACGCGCGTCGAGCCGACGAACGAGATCGCCTTGATGTCCGGATGCGTGCAGAGACGGTCGACCACCGTCTTGCCGCCGTGCACGACGTTCAGCACACCCTGCGGCACGCCGGCCTCGATCGCGAGTTCGACGAGCTGCATCGTCGACAGCGGATCCTGCTCCGACGGCTTCAGCACGAACGTGTTGCCGCACACGATCGCCATCGGGAACATCCACAGCGGAATCATGCCGGGGAAGTTGAACGGCGTGATGCCCGCGCACACGCCGATCGGCTGGCGCAGCGTGTAGGTATCGACGCCGCCCGCGACGTTCTCGGCGAATTCACCTTGCTGCAGCGTGCCGATCGAGCACGCGTGCTCGACGACTTCGAGACCGCGGAAGATGTCGCCCTGCGCGTCGGGCAGCGTCTTGCCTTGTTCGGCGGTCAGCGTGTGCGCGATCCGTTCGAGATTGCGGCGCACGAGATCCTGGAACTTCAGCATGATGCGCAGCCGCGCGCCGATCGGCGTCGTCTTCCACGTCTGGAATGCGCGTTGCGCGGACGCGATCGCGGCATCGACCTCGTCGAGCGTCGCGTACGGCACGCGGCCGATCACTTCCTGCGTCGCGGGGTTGACGATGTCGCCCCATTCGGCGCTTTGCGATTCGACGAATGCGCCGTCGATCAGCAGCTTGGCGGTGGGCAGGGCGAGGGTGGTCTGGGGAACTGCGGCGTTCATGGAATTCTCCGGGAAACGGTGTGGCAACTAAAAAGGGGCCCCGTCACCGCCGCGCATGCGCGCACGGCGGACGGCAGGACGAACTGAAATCGATCGGATGCGGGCCGGCGCGTCAGGCACGTGCCGGGCGCATCAGCGCGGTACACAAGAGCGCGAACACGCCGAAGCCGACGAGGTACGCGATCACGTAGTGCGGCTGGCCGCCGCCGGCCTTGAGCAGCGACGTCGCGATCATCGGCGCGAAGCCGCCGCCGATCACGCCGGCGAGCTGCACCGACAGCGAGATGCCGCTGTAGCGGATTTCCGCCGGGAACTGCTGCGCGAACAGCAGCGATTCCGGCGCATAGAGGATCGGGAACACGACGCCGAGGCCGAGCACGATCGCCCACCATGCGTACGAGGTCTGCTGCGTGCCGAGCATCATGAAGAACGGCGCGGCGAACGCGCACATCAGCACGAGGCCGATCGCGAACATCCGGCGCTGGCCGATGCGGTCGCTCAGGTGGCCGCACAGCGGCATCGTGACGAGCGACAGCGCTGCGCCGGCCGTGATCGCGTGCAGCATCTCGGCCTTCGGCAGATGCAGCTGCTGCGTCGCGTAGGCGAGCGCGAACGTGACGACCATGTAGAACCAGGTGTTCTCGGCGGCGCGTGCGCCGACGATCGTCAGCACCTCGCGCGGATGACGGCGCAGCGCGGCCATCACCGGCGACTTCTCGGCCTTGCCCTGGCGCTGCATCTTCTCGAAGTCGGGCGACTCGGGCACCTTCGCGCGAATGAACCAACCGAGCCCGACGAGCGCGATGCTCGCGAGGAACGGCACGCGCCAGCCCCACGACAGCATGTCGGCCTCCGGCAGCGCGGCCACCGCGGCCATCGCGACCGACGACAGGATCAGGCCGAGCCCGACACCCGTCTGCGGCAGGCTGCCGAACAGCCCCTTGCGGCCCTTCGGCGCGTGTTCGACGGCCATCAGCACCGCGCCGCCCCATTCGCCGCCGACGGCCATCCCCTGCAGGAAGCGCATCGCGATCAGCAGCGCGGCGGCCCAGTAGCCGATGCTGTCGTACGACGGGATCAGCCCGATGATCATGCTCGGCACGCCCATCAGCAGCAGCGTGATCATCAGCATCGACTTGCGGCCGATGCGGTCGCCGAAGTGACCGAACACGATGCCGCCCATCGGCCGCCCGATGAAGCCGACCGCGAACGTGCCGAACGCGGCGAGCGTGCCGACGACGGGGTCCAGCGACGGGAAGAAGATGCGGTTGAAGACGAGCGCGGCGGCCGTGCCGTAGAGGAAGAAGTCGTACCACTCGATCGTGGTGCCGGCCATGCTGGCCCAGCCGGCCAGCAGGTAGTGCTTCGCGGTGCGCTCGGGCGCCGGCGCCGCGACTGTCGCATGCTCATCGAGGGTGGATCGCGTCTGCATGGTGTCTCCGTGGTGGTGCCGCGGCTCGTGGTCCGCAGGTCACGGTCGAGTATAGTTATGCGCAGATTCATCATGTACCGATAAAGAAACCGGTTGGATGTGCATTTATGCATAACGACGGCCGGCCCGGAGACTTCAGCCCCTTTTTCCCTCGCCGATGCGACATGCCACCGAGCCGGTTTCCGGCAACCTGAACTGGGACGACCTGCGCTTTTTCCTCGAAGTCGCGCGCACGCAGCGCGCGAGCGGCGCCGCGAAGCGGCTGGGGGTCGATTACACGACCGTCGCGCGGCGCATCCGCGCGCTCGAGGCCGCGATGGGCACGCTGCTGTTCGACAAGTCGCGCTCCGGCGGCTTCACGCTGACGGCTGAAGGGCAGCGGCTCGTCGCGTATGCGGATGCGATGGAGACGACCGTGCAGTCCGCGTGCGACCAGGTCGCGAACACGGGCGAGGCGCTGTCGGGCCATGTGCGGATCGGGTCGACGGAGGGGTTCGGCTGCTTTTTCCTCGCGCCGCAGCTCGCGCAGTTTCGGGCCGAGCATCCGCACGTGACGGTCGACCTGCTGCCGGTGCCGCATTTCGTCAACCTGCCGAAGCGCGAGGCCGACCTGGCGATCACGCTCGAGCGGCCCGAGCGCGGGCCCTACGTGGTCACCAAGCTGTGCGACTACCAGCTGCGGCTCTACGCGACGCGCGACTATCTCGCGAACCATGATCCGATCACCTGCACCGACGATCTCGCGCAGCACGCGTTCATCAGCTACGTCGACGATCTCGCGTTCAGCAACGAACTGCTGTACCTGGACCGTGCGGTGCCGGGCGCGACGGCCGGACTGCGCACGACGAGCGTGATCGCGCAGTATTTCGCGGCGCTGCAGGGCGGCGGGCTGGCGATCCTGCCGTGCTTCATGGCGGCCACGCAGCCGGCGCTGGTACCCGTGCTGCCGGACGACGTGGTCGTCACGCGCTGCTTCTGGCTGACGTGCCGCGAGGATCTGCGCAAGCTGCGGCGCGTGACCGCGCTGTGGGATTACCTGCGCGCGGCGGCGGACGCGAATCGCGCGCTGCTGTCGGGTGAATCGGGGAAGCTGAGATTCGTCGGCGAGCCGGAATAGCGGAGCGAGCGTGGCGGTTGCGGTTGCGGTGGCGACGGCGACGGCGACGGCGACGACGACGACGACGACGACGACGACGTGATCGATCGGTATGAAAAAACGGCTGGCGAAGATCCGGCCGGTTATCGGGGGAAACGCAGATGGCTTTGACGCATGCGGGCAAGGTGTTCGTGGTCTGTGTGGCCGTATTCGGCGTGGTCGCGTATTGGCTCGCGTCGCGCATGGTCCGCCGCCAGAACGGCGGCACGCGCGGATCGGGCGGCGCGGTCGCATTCTGGTGGCTCGTGTGCTTTTGCCTGGTGTCGCTGTGTTTCCCGTTCGCGTACTGGATCGGCGACGAACTCTACGATCTGGCGGTGTCGCCGAAATACGAGGCGACCGTCGTGTCCTACCAGTCCGAGTGGGACACTTGCGAGCGTCGCGACAGCAGCGGTCGCACGGACAAATATCGGTGCATCAAGTACACGTCGATCCTGGAAGCCGTGATGCCGAACGGCGAGCGGGTCGTGCTGCCGGGCAACATCCGCTCGGGCAGCGTGCCGGAGATCGGCGAGCGCGTCGATGTCGTGTTGCCGCAGGGCGCGAATCAGCTGCACGAACGCAGCGTGCGCAGTGTCGGCCTGCTGGCCGGCGGCGGGCTGATGGTCGCGATGACCGGGTACTTCCTCTACCTGATCGCCGCGTACGGCGCCGGCCGGAACCTCGACGGCGCGGGCCGCTTCGGCGTGGCGGTGGTGCTGAACGGGCTCGTGCCGCTCGGCGCGTTGCTGATGGAAATCGGCTTCCTGAGCGTGCCTTACCGCTACTGGGCGCGCGGGAATCCGGAGCAGTGGCCGGTGTGGGTGCTGGCGCTCTGCCTGCTGTTCGCGCTCGGGCTGCTGCCGTTGCTGCTGATCTACGCGCGAACCGCCTGGCGTGCGGTCGTGAAGTAACGGAGGCGGCGGCGCGGTTGTGCCATCATGTCAGCACCGACAGCCGCCAGGAGACGGTCGTGGAAATTCATTCGCAGTGGACCTTCGATTGCCGGCCCGAGCATGTCTGGCCGCATTTTCTCCATGCCCGGATGGACGACACGCGGCCGTTGCTGTTCCGCCTCGGCGTGCCGAAGCCGGTCAGTTGCCGCGTGCTCGAAGGCGTGCCGGCGATCGGCAACACGCGGCAGTGCACGACCGATCGCGGCACGATCGACCAGCGGATCCTCGTGCTCGACGAGAATCGCCGGCTGCGTTACCGGATGGTGGCGTCGACGGTGTGGTGCCGCGACTGGGTCGGGCTGCTCGAGGACGAATTCACGCTGACGCCAATCGAAGGCGGCAGGACACGCGTCGAACGGCGTACCGTGTTCAGCGCGCGCGGCCTCTTCAGGCCCATTCGGCAGATCGGGCTGTGGCTCGCGTTGCAGCAGGCGCACCGGTATGCGGCCCGCAACTGGCGGCGCCTCGCAATGGCGGCGCAGGGGCAGGCGGTCGCGATGGCGCCGGCGCGCTAGGCCTTGGGCGCCGGCGCGTAAAAGATTTGCCCGATGTCCGTGTCGCGCGCCTGGCCGTTGCGGTCGGCCTCGGTGCGCGTATCGAAGAAATCGAACGAGCACAGATCCGGCCGGCCCAGCGCCTTCAGGATGCTCGACGTGCGCCACGCCGGCAGCCAGTCGGCCCATGACAGCCGTACGCCCACGAGCAGCGCGAGCAGGACGCCCATCGCGAGCGGCCCGCCCAGCAGCATCGCCAGATCGGTCTCCAGGTCGGAAAAGCCGCCGTCGCCGGTCCATAGCACCAGGGCCATCATCGGGATGAGAAAGCAGTTCACGCCGATGAACATCCATTTCCACACCAGCCAGAGGACGTGTGCGAGGCCGGCCAGCCCCTTGTCGCCGCACCCGTGAGCCATGACCATGCGCTGCCGATCGGGAGACGACAGCGCGAACAGGCGACCGCGGCGATCGACCACGGCCACCACGTCGTCGCCAACGTCGAAGCACTGGCCGCCAAGGAACCCCCGGTACGTATTGCCGCCGATTTCGATTTCCACCGGAAGCTTCGCGAACAGGATCTTGCCGTTCTTCCCGACGGTGACGTATGCGTTTGCCGACGAGAAGGTCCTGGTCTCGCGCAGGTTCGCGTATGACCACGTCGCCGGATGCTCGACCTTGTCGGCCGCGGCGTTCAACTGGGCGAGGACGTAGTCTTCGTCGGCTTGCTGAAACGCCAGCGCATTGGCCGCGGCCCCGTTGCCGGTGAGCGCCGCAAGGATCGGCACCACGGTGTGCGTGAACCAGTAGCCGAGCGATTTCTTGCGGGCTTCGGGGTCGACGGGTGAGACCTGACGGCTTCCGGCAGTGCCTTGGTCGGGGCGCTCGAGAAAGCGCAACGCGGTCAGTTTGCCTTCGACAAGACGCAGGGGGGAGGACATAGGGGTACGCGGCCGCAACGGGACAGGGTTGGCGGAGTCTACCAGTCGTCTGACTAGACGCGCGACGCGCTCGATTCGCCCGACGCGCCGTTCCGCCGGCCCTGCAGCGCGCCGCGGTCGCGCCCCGAACCCGGCCTCAACCCGGGCAGCCCAGCCGGTCAGCGAGTTCGTTCAGATCCTTGACGTCGAAGTCCCACGCATCGTCGGCTTTCAGATCGGTCGTCTGGCCGGGCCCGTGTTCGGTCGGCCGCAGCACGAACGCGGTCGACAGCCCCTGCCGGCGCGCGGCTGCGAGATCGCCGTTGTGCGCGGCGACCAGGCACAGCTCGGCCGGCTCGACGCCGAGAATCTCGACGGTGTCGCTGTACACCTGCGGCGACGGCTTGTACGCGCGGACGACTTCGGCGCCGAGAATCGCATCCCACGGCAGCCCCGCGCGTTTCGCGACGTCGACCATCAGCCGGATGTTGCCGTTCGACAGCGGCGCGATGATGAAGCGCCGCTTCAGCCGTTGCAGCGCCGCGACGGCATCGGGCCACGGGTCGAGGCTGTGCCACGCGAGGTTGAGCGCGTCGATGTCGGCGTCGGGCACGTCGACGATCCCGTAGCGGTCGAGCGTGCGGACGAGGTTCTCGCGGTGCAGCACGTCGAGCCGCACGTAGCGGCGGCGCCCGCTGCGGATTTCTTCCATCGACGGCGAATATTCGGCCCGCCACGCATCGGCGAATTCGAGCGGGTCGAGCGCGGGGGCGTAGCGGTCGAGGAACGCGGCGGCGCCGCGTGCCACGCCGCCTCTCCAGTCGACGATCGTTCCGAAGACATCGAAAACGAGCGCCTTGATTTCGGCAGGGTTCGTCATGGTGATCCAGTGAGGGTCGATCGATGAGGTTACGAGTCGCCGTGCCGCCGGATTGCGCGGCGCCGGTTCGATCGACATTGAATCACGGATACGGAAAGACGGCCTGGCCGGCCGTGCGGGCAGCCAGGCGGCGCGGAACGGATGAGGCCGGCCGCGCGCGCGGGTGCGCGCCGCCGGCCGGAAACGTCCGCGGCCGCTCGGGCCGGTCAGCTCTTGTCGTACGAGAACTGGATGCCGGCCGTGCCGCCGGTTTCGATGAACAGGTCGATGAAGGCCGGCACGGTGGCGCTGCGCGCCCAGTCGCGCTGCAACTCGCAGAACAGCTGCGCGACGCTGATCATCTGGCCGCCGGCCTGCTCGATGCGGCGCAGCGCCGCGTCGTGCGCGGCAACCGACGTGCCGCCCACCGCGTCGACGACCACGTACACCTCGTAGCCGGCCTTCAGCGCGTCGAGCGCCGGGAACGTCAGGCATGCTTCGGTCCACAGGGCGGTCATGATCAGCTTCTTGCGGCCGGTCGCCTCGACGGCCCGGCGGAACTCGACGTCTTCCCACGAATTGATGCTCGTGCGGTCGTAGGTCGGATGGCCTTCCAGCGCCGCGCGCAGTTGCGGGATCGGCGGCTTGTTCAGGCCGGTCTTCACGTTGACGGTCGAGTGGACGATCGGCAGGCCGTACGCGACGGCCGCCTTCGACGCGCCGACGATGTTGTTGATCAGCAGCTGGCGATCCATCGACGCGATGGAGTTCACCTGGACCGGCTGGTAATCGATGACGATGAACGCCGCATTCTGCGGGGTGAGCAGGTGGTCGTTCGCGGGGTCGCGAATCGGTTCGCTTGCCATGGTTGCCTCCAGAGACAGGGCAGGAAGTGAAGGGGGGCGACGGGCCGGGGCGGCGTGGCAGAGGGCCCGGACCAGAACAGTCCGGACCCCTGCGACGACCTCGATACGCGTCGAATCACGATGCTATTCGTGCAACAAACGGCGTTCCAGTCCCTTAAAATGCCATCAGTGTTCTATGGGTGGAACAATCATGGATGACCTGAACGACCTCTACTACTTCGTGAAGGTGGTCGAACACGGCGGGTTCACGCAGGCGGGGCGCGCGCTGGACGTCCCGAAATCGACGCTGAGCCGGCGCATCGCGGCGCTGGAGGCGCAGTACGACGTGCGGCTGCTGCAGCGCACGACGCGCCGGTTCACGGTGACGGAGACCGGGCGCGAATTCTACGAGCGATGCCTCGCCGTGCTGGTCGAAGCCGAGGCGGCACGCGAGGTGATCGAGCGCCGGCACGCGGAGCCGCGAGGCATCGTCCGCGTGAGTTGCCCGACCGCGCTGCTCGAATACCGGGTGAGCGAACTGATCGCGCGCTTCATGGCGATTCATCCGCAGGTGCAGGTGCATCTCGAGGCGACGAATCGGCGCGTCGACCTGCTGAGCGAAGGCATCGATCTCGCGTTGCGGGTGCGCTTTCCGCCGCTGGAGGACAGCGATCTCGTGATGCGCATCCTCGGCGACAGCCCGCAGCGGCTGGTGGCCGCGCCGCACTGGCTCGGCGGGCGCGCCGCGCCATCGGATCCTGCCGAACTGGCCGGCGTGCCGAGCCTCGACTGGGGCCCGGCGCGGCATCACGTGTGGCAACTGGTCGGGCCGAACGGCGAGCAGGTGCCATTGCGCCATCACCCGCGCTTCATTACCGACGACCTGCATGCGCTGCGCGATGCGGCGATTCACGGCGTCGGCATCGTGCAACTGCCGTGCATGGTCGTCGAGGACGATCTGCGCAACGGCACGCTGGTCGACGTGCTGCCCGGATGGGCGCCGAAGGGCGGCGTGATCCACGCGGTGTTTCCGTCGCGGCGCGGGCTGCTGCCGCGCGTGCGTCTGTTGATCGACTTCCTGGCCGAACACATCCGCAGGGATTGACGCGCGGCGGCCGCGTTCGGTGTGTCGTCGCCGGGTGTGCCGAGGCGGTCGGTGCTGCGCCCCGGCCTGCGCATCCCGTTGCGTTCCTTCATCGCATCGAGGCCGTTGCCCCGGTTAGGGCGTGAGATCGAACCGCCCGGCATCGTCGCGCGCGAATCGCCCGTCGCCCATCACCCATCACCCATCACCCATCACCCATCGCCCGTCGCCCGTCGCCCATCGGGCGTGGTCGGCTCACGACATTCGCGTGTGACGATTCCCGAATCCGGCGCGCAACCTTGCCCGGCCAGCCCTGGCTCGGGTTACTCCCGACGCAATTTTCCGACAACCCGCAATAAGCAGATATCGCTGCATCGGGGCGCTCACTACCATTCGTCGAACGGCTGAGGGCCGCGCGGATGGCCGGCCTGCCGGCACGAGATACGGCGCGGCGTCAGTGCCGATGAAACGGAGCGCCGCCATGGAGGAAGGGAATCGGCGGCAGCGGCGTCGACTCGTCGCGTTGATCGCGACCGTGTCGGCGCTGGTGCTGGCCTACGGTGTCGCGCGACATCTGTCGCACGCGTCGACGAGACCGCCGGATCAACAGGTGTTTTCCGTCGACGTCGATCGGGACAAGGCGCCCTGGGAACGATCCGTGATCGCGATTCGCGAAGGGATGCCGGCGCATATCAACGTGCATTCGCGAGAGGCGGGTGTGCTGATGGCGCATGAAATACCGGGTGCGCTCGCGGCTTGCACCGTCGGAACCGAGCAGTCGATGGACATTCTCCCGGTCGGGATCACCGGGCGCTTTTCGCTGCACTTTCACAGCCGGACCGGCGAGCAGATCGAGGTGGCTGTCATCGAGATATATCCGGACAACTAACGATAAACCGGATCGGAACGACATTCGAAACAGGAGGAGGCAAAGATGCGCGTACTGAATCGCCTGGCGATCGCGATATCGCTCGGCACACTCATGCTCGCCGGCTGCGGCGGAGACGACAACGACGTGACGAGCACGACACCCGCCGTATCGGTGGCGGACTATGTCGTACCGCGGGTGCCCGGCTGCAGCCCGGGCGACACGCCCGAGACGGCGCTGCAAGGGCAGGTGCCCGCCGCGCTGCGCCAGTCCGGATTCGGCGGCTTCAGCTGCAACCTGAAGCGCGTCAGCCAGGTGCAGGGCGAGGGCGCGTCGTGGTCGGCCGCGACCTACACCGACCGGCAGGGCCACACCTGCTTCTACCATGCGACGATGGGCGCGACGCCGGCCTTCAACAATCCCGATGCGCCGCCGCGCGTGAACCCGGGCGTGCCGGTGATCGACATCACCGATCCGGCCAAGCCGGTGCGGGTGAGTTCGCTGACGTCCACGGCGATGATCGATCCGTGGGAATCGCTGCGTGTGAACGTGGCGCGCGGCATCCTGGCTGCCGACAACGGGCTCGGTGGCGGTGGCGGCCCGGAGGTCGACCTGTACGACGTGGCGACCGACTGCACGCGCCCGCAGTTGCTTGCCAGTGTTCCCGTCGGCACGGGCGCCGACGGCGGCATCGTGCCAGCCACCAAGCAGCTCGGCCACGAAGGCGGGTTTTCTCCGGATGGGTTTACCTACTACGTCGGCGGGGCGTTTACAAAATCCTATTACGCGATCGACCTGACCGTGCCGACCCGGCCGAAGATGATCTCGGCCATCAGTGTGCCGGACCTGGGCATGGGGACCATTTCCCACGGACTGTCGGTGAGCCAGGACGGGAACCGCGCGTACTTCGTCTCGTCGGGGAACGGCGGCACGGCGATCGGCATGAGCGCACCGCCGCTGGACAACCCGAATGCGACCGGCGACAACGGGTTCTTCGTCATCGACACCAGCGAAGTACAGAGCCGGCGTCCCAATGCACAAATGCACCGGATTGCGACGATGCCGGTGCGGGACGGCAGCATTGCACAACATACGATCTCGTTCTCCGTGGCGGGCAAGCCCTATCTGATCGAGGTCGATGAAGGCGGCTCGGGCGGGCTTCAGGATCCTAGCGCCACTGCCGTGAAGGCCGCGTGCAATGCCGGCGTGGCACCGTTCCCGATGGGGCACATCTACGACATGTCGAACGAAGCGACGCCGCAGCTCGTCTCCGAACTGCGACTCGAAACGCACGCCGTGCAGAACTGCAGCAAGGTGATTCCCGACATTCTCGGCCTTTCCACGTTCACGTACGGGTCGCACTACTGCAGCGTCGACAACCGGGAGAACGCCACCGCGCTCGCGTGCAGCTACTTCAACTCCGGCGTGCGCGTGTTCGACATTCGCGATCCGGCGAAGCCGAAAGAGATCGCGTACTACAACCCGCCTTCGGCCAAGTCGCCCGGCGCCGGTTCCGCGCACCTGATGTTCGGCCAGTACCGCCCGGGCGGCCCGGACTGGTGTGCGTCGCGTCTCGATTTCGACTTCGACCGCCATCTGCTGACTACCGCCTGCCAGGACAACGGGCTGCTCGTGCTGTCGTTCGAAAACGGCGCGTGGCCGTTTCCCGAAAGCACCAAAGCGACGGAGATCGGCAATTGATGCATCGTAGACAGGTTGCTCGCGGGTCGTCGCGCGAAGCGGTCGCAACCGGCAGGGCAGGCGCGCGAGGCCGCGCCCGGCGCAATCCGGGCGTTGCCGCGCTGGCCTTGCTAGCGGCGCTCGCGATGCCGCTGACGTGCTCGGGGTTCGAAGCGGACGTGCACTTCGGTCTCACGTTCTGGCTCGCGACGCAGGCGGGGTTCGCGACCGGCGAGGCCGACGCGATTGCGCTCGCCGACCAGCGGATGGATGCCGGCTCGATCGAATACATGACGTCGCCGCTGCAGTTTGCCTGCCTGTCGCGCTTCGCGCCCGATGCGCAGGATACCCAGGCGGCGCACTATCCGAGCGAGACCCGCGTGCCGGCCGCGGCGGCCGCCCGGATCGTGGTGCCGGACGGCCCGGCGTCACGGTCTTCGGTCGATGCCACGCTGCGGCGCGCCGAGGGTCGCAACGCGGGCTTCATGCTGGGCGAGTTCGGCCGGTCGCTGCATGCGCTGCAAGACGCGTGGGCGCATCAAGGCACGCCGTCGGTACCGGACTGGCGCCGCTACGGTATTGAATGCGACGCCAGCCTGGCGATGGCCGCGCCGCTCGAGCGCGGTGGCCCGTCCGGCCACGCTGCGGAGATGACCTGGCGCTGGCCCGTCGATACGGAGGCGATGGCGAAGTCGACGTATCTCCAGATGATTCGTTATCCGAAGATCAATGGCGTGTCGAGAAACGCGCGGCCGTGGGAGCAGGTCCGGCCGATGCTCGCCGGTTTCATCGACGCGCGAACCAAGCACGCGAAATCCGGCTGGTTCGTCGCGAACGGCCTGAAGGACACGTCGTTCCTCGACGGTACGAGCCTGCCGGACGGCCCCGCGTGGCAGGCGGTCCGCTGGCACGGCCGGCGCGACGTGCCGAAGCCGGTCGCGCCGACCGGGCAGCCCGGCGTCGACAAGGGGCTCGTCGATTTCTACGCACGCTTCTTCAGCGACTGGGTCACGACGTCGCCGGTGGACAAGCGCTGGCTGCCCGCGCTGGCTACCGGCCACGCCGGCAAGCCCGACGGCCCGCTGGTCGAGCAGTTGACCGGCTGGCGCTTGCGGGATCACGGCACCTACCTCGCAATCGGGACGCCCTCGCAGCCGACGGGAAGCGCCGGTGCGAGCGTGCGCAACCGCGCGTCGTTCGCGGTCTTCAAGTCGTTGAACGATGCGGTGCTGCCGCTCATCGTGGAGGGCGACAAGCCGTCACCGATTCTGCCGTTCCTGGTTTTTCCGCTGCCCGATTCGGCCGACGGAAACAAGCGTGCCGTCGCGCTGATCAAGCTGCTCGATGCACCTTACGACACGATCGGCGTGGTGTCGGGGCAGCGCAGCGGGGCCGGCTGGAAGGTCACGGGACTGATTTCGTCTTCCGATTACTGATATGCACGACGACTTCGAAGATGGTGCGCGTGGGGCGACGCCCCCCGTCGACAACGGGATCTCACGCCACAACGCGTGGCGGGCCCCGGGGGTGGCGGCGCTTCTCGCTTGTGCGCCGACCTGCGCGGATGCGCATGCGTGGAATATTCCGTACTACCTGCCGGTGCCGTTGTGGCTCTATGCGTACGCGGCGACCGGCACGCTCGTGGTGTCCTTCATGATCCTGGCGTTTGCATCGGGCGCGCGCGTTCCGGACGCGCGCGCGCCGGCGATCCGATGGCGGCGGGAAGGGCGGATACCGGCCATCGCGCTCGCAGCGGGGCAGGCGGCGAGCATGGGCTTCGTTGTCCTGCTGATCGTGTCGGGCCTCGCCGGCACCCAGAACCCGTTCGTCAACCTCAGCATGTCGGGATTCTGGCTCTGGTTCTATCTTGGGTCGATCTACGTCAGCGCGGTGTTCGGCAACCTCTATGCGTTCACGAACCCGTTTGCGTTGCTGCTGCGGATCGTGGCACGCGGCGTCCCGGCATTCGACAGGGGCCGGTATCGCTATCCTCGCGGCCTCGCATCGTATCCCGCGCTGCTCGTGTATGTCGCCCTGATCGCGCTGGAGCTGTTCGGCGCGGCACGGCCGCGCGACGCCAGCCTGTTCCTTGCCGGCTATGCGATCTATGCGCTGGCTGGTTCGTTCTGCTTCGGCCGCGACGTGTGGCTCAGGCATTTCGATGCGTTCGGCATCCTGTGCGGATTGTGCGCACGACTGTCGCCGCTCGAATGGCGTCGCGTGTCGGCGCGCGAAATCGGCATCAGGCTGAGGAATCCGGTCGCCGGCATGGCATCGGAACCGCCGTTCGATACCAGCGTCGTGATCTTCCTGTCGTTCATGCTGTCGTCGACGGCTTATGACGGCTTGCGCGATACAGCCGTCTGGAACGCCTTCTTCTGGCGCGGCATCTATCCGCTGATCGTCGCGGTGTTTCCGGCGCTGAAAAACGACTACGCGATCGCGGGGGACCTCGTGCTCGCCGGGCAGTGGGCCACCTTTGCCGCGGTCGGGCTGGCCTACCATGGCCTGTTCCGGGGCTTCTGCGCGCTCGGCGCGGCGGGATCGCGTTCGACGCTGGATGGCCACGCGTTTGCGCGGCAGTTCTGCCTGTTGCTGTTGCCGATCGCGCTGTTCTACAACGTGTGTCACTACTTCACGCTGTTCATCGACCAGGGGCGGCAGATCGTTTCGCTGCTGTCCGATCCGCTCGGGATCGGCTGGAACCTGCTGTCGATCGACCCGGCGCAGGTCGCGCCGACCGCGCTCCTGATCAACGTCGGCTATATCTGGCATGCGCAGGTGCTGCTGATTCTCGCCGGCCATGTGCTGAGCGTGGTCGTCACGCACGCGATCGCCGTCCGTCATCGCGTGCTGGCCGGCGCCGTGGTGCGCAACCAGTTGCCGCTGCTGGTGCTGACGATCGTGCTGACGGTCAGCGGCCTGTGGATCCTGTCGCTGCCGCTCGCGTGACGTTCGCGGCACGCGGCTTGAGCCCGGACGGCGAGCATCCCCACCGTTTGCGGAACGTGGCCGAGAAGTGGCTCGTGGTCGAAAAGCCGCACGCGAGCGCGGCCTCGGTCACATCGCATCGGCCGCGTTCGATCAGGTCGCGGGCGGCTTGCAGCCGGGTCTCGACGATGTACTGATGCGGCGTCACCCCGTTGGCTTTCTTGAAGTTCCGGATGAACGAATACAGGTCGCCGGGATAGTCGACCGCTTCGGCTAGCGTCACGAGCGTGAGCGGATCGCGGAAATTGTCGCGGATGTACTCGACGGCTCGCCGCATCCCCTGCGCATGCGTGTACTCGCGGGCCTTGCGCGTCGACTCGAGATACGACATGCGGCCGAGCGCGGCCGCGCCCAGGGTTTCGACATAGGTCGGCCCCGACGGCATCCCCGCGACCGCATCTTCATGGATGCTTCGGATGATCTGCACGAGCAGGTCGTCGTTCACGTCGAAGCGGGGCACGGCCGGCGTGCCGGGCAGCAGGCCGGACCGGGCGAGCCAGGACACATCGAAGTGGACGGCGAGCCATTCGATGTCGTTCGACCACCGGCTGGAACACCCGAAGCCGGGCGGCACGTAAGTCAACGGCGTGCGCATCACGTGCGGGGCCCAGCCGTTGCCGTCGTCCGTGCGCATTTCGAATCCGGTGGGCATCCGCAGGTGCAGCGTGAAGACCGGCTCGGTCGTTTCGAGATCGATCAGCTCCGATGCTTGCGCGATGTAGTGATCGATCGCGACGACACCGCGCGACGGCGTCGCCAGCTGCCGTTTCCAGCCCGCCGGCGGTTGCCAGTTCGACCGGCGTCCGTCGGGGTGTTTTGCACACACATAACTCATCGTTGGCCGGTTCTGCATGCCTGTTCCCTTCATGTCGCCCGGATACCGGCGAAGCGCGCGCTCGCCGCGATGATCCGCCTTGGAGAATCAGCACACTGTAGGGCGTCATGCTTACTCGATGCTTACCTGTCCGGAACGACGATGAAAAGCGGCGCCCCGCGTGCGGTCGAACGGCGCAACCGCACGGCAGGGGATCGCTGGATGCGGAATCGTCCGATGTTTGCCGGTACCGGAAGATGGCCGGCTGCCGTCAAAGCCCCTTGCGGATCTGCACCTGGACCTTGCCGTCGCGAATCGGCATCACGTCGGGGCTGTCGTCGCCGACTTCGCTGGCGATCAGGTCGTTCAGGCGGCCGTTCATTGCGAGCAGCAGCTCGCCGTGCCTGTTCCTGTCCATCGCGAGATTGCGCATCTCGCCCGGATCGCTCGCGACGTCGAACAGCTCGACGTCGTTGCGCGCGAACAAGTTTTCCATCGTCGTCGGCCGGTTGAATTCGAGCGGCGAGAAATAGCGCGTGAACCGGTAGCGGCCGTCGAACACGCTGCGGATCGTGCCGCGCAACCGGAAATCCGGCTGCTGCGCCAGCGCGCGGCGCAACAGCTCGTCCTCGGGCACGCCTTTCTGCCGCAGCATGCCCAGTTCCTTCAGCATCCATTCGCTGTCGTAGTACAGCAGCATCGCGTAGTTGAACAGCGTCGCGTCGCGCGCCGCGTGCAGCTTCACCTCGGCCGGCTTCGCGAGCCAGCGCGTGAGGTCGTGCCCCTTCAGCGCATTGCCGCGGATCGACGCGAGACGCGCGTCGTCGAGGCCGGTGAGCCCGAGCAGCGTCGGCGCGATGTCGATGTGCGACGTCAGCGCATCGCACTGCATGCCGCCCGGATACGCGGGATGGCGGATCACGAGCGGCACGTGGTTCTGCGGCTGGTACGCGGTTGCGCCCTTGCCGACGAGCTGGTGCGCGCCGACGTGGTCGCCGTGGTCGGCCGTCATCACGACGATCGTGCGTTCGTCGAGGCCGAGCGATTGCAGCGACTGCAGCAGGCGCACGACGTGCGTGTCGCAATCGCGGACGCAGTTGAAGTAGTTGTCCTGATAGATGCGCAGGCGTTCGTCGGTGAACGGATAGCGGCCGACGAGGTTCGCATGCGCGGCATTGAACATCCCGTGCGCGGGCGGTCGCCCCGGCTCGTCGTACGGCTGCCGCCGCGATGCCGCGAGCGGCACGTCGTGCCACGACGTGCGATACAGCGCGTCGTTCGGCGGCGGCGCGTTGCCGAGCATCGGGTGGTTCGCGTTCTGCACCGTCGAGCCGTTCGTGTCGGTGTTCACGAACATCGCGTCGTGCGGGTTCACCAGATTCACCGCGAGGAACCACGGCTTGCCTTCCTTCGCGAGCCGCGGCGCGTGGTTGCGCATCCAGCTGACCGCGGCTTCGGCCGTGATCCCGTCGTACTGGTAGCCGCCGCGCGCCGCTCCGATCAGGTCGCCCACGCCGAAATAGTCGTCGAAACCGTACGACCGGATCGTGCGGTTGTAGTCGGCCACGGGCGCCGTGTACGGGCTCGTGGTTTCGTGCATCGACGCGCTCAGGTGCCATTTGCCGAGATACGCGGCGTAGTAGCCGGCATCGCGCAGCATGTGGCCGACGGTACGCACGTCCGGCGACATGTCCTTCTGCCAGGGTGCGCCCGCGTTGTCGAGCACGCCGGTGTGCTGGATGTGCTGCCCCGTGTAGATCGTCGAGCGCGACGGCGAGCACACGCATGCGGCGATCTGGTGGTGCATGAACGTGATGCCGTCGCGGCGCAGCGCTTCGCGGCCCGGCACCGGAAACGGCCAGCGGTCGAAGTGGCGCTCCTGGTCGGTCAGGATGAACAGGATGTTGTAGCCGGCCGGCGGCGCGGCGGGCGCGGTCGTCGCGCCATGGAACGCGGGCGCGGGATCGACGCCTGCACCGGCGGCAACCGGGGCGGCCGGCGGCGGGTT
>NZ_JAAGPM010000149.1:0-18319 GCF_017104865.1 Burkholderia sp. Ac-20349 | reverse complement strand
GGGCGACAACGTGTCGATCACGGTGAAGCTGATCGCTCCGATCGCGATGGAAGAAGGTCTGCGCTTCGCAATCCGCGAAGGCGGCCGTACGGTCGGCGCCGGCGTCGTCGCCAAGATCATCGAGTAAGCCAGTTATTCGTTGATCGACAGTTTTGGGGCTGGCAACAGCCAGCCCCAGCATGGTTTAGGGGTATAGCTCAACTGGCAGAGCGTCGGTCTCCAAAACCGAAGGTTGGGGGTTCGATTCCCTCTGCCCCTGCCAAAAAATAGCCACGTGTCCTACGTGGCATTTGTTTTAAGGTGTTATGGCGAATCCATCCGTCGAAACTGTAAATACCTCCGGCGATAAGCTGATGCTGGCCCTGGGCGTATTGCTGGTCTTGGCCGGATTCGTGGGCTTCTTCTGGCTGGCCAATCAGCAGTGGTATGTCCGCGGTGCCGCGTTGGCGGTAGGTATCATCGCCGGCGTGGCCGTCGGGCTGATGTCCGCCCCTGGCAAGAGCCTTATCGCCTTTGCCAAGGATTCGTACAAGGAAGTCCGGAAGGTCGTTTGGCCCACCCGCAAGGAAGCAACGCAAACCACACTCGTCGTGTTCGGTTTCGTGCTCGTGATGGCGATTTTCCTCTGGTTGAGTGACAAATCGATCGAATGGGTGATTTTCTCGGCGATTCTGGGTTGGAAATGATATGAGCGATACTCCGGCATCCCCGAGCGGAAAGCGTTGGTACGTCGTGCACGCCTACTCCGGTATGGAGAAGAGCGTGCAACGCGCGCTTCAAGAGCGCATCGAACGTGCTGGCATGCAGGACAAATTCGGTCAGATCCTGGTTCCGACCGAAGAAGTGGTCGAAGTCAAAGGCGGCCACAAGGCTGTGACCGAGCGTCGTTTCTTCCCTGGCTACGTGCTGGTGGAGATGGAAATGACGGACGAAACGTGGCACCTCGTGAAGAACACCGCGAAGGTCACCGGTTTCGTCGGCGGTGCACGTAACCGCCCGACCCCGATTTCCCCGAAGGAAGTCGAAAAGATCATGTCGCAGATGCAGGAAGGCGTCGAAAAGCCGCGCCCGAAGACCCTGTTCGAAGTCGGCGAGATGGTGCGTGTCAAGGAAGGCCCGTTCACGGACTTCAACGGCACCGTCGAAGAAGTCAACTACGAAAAATCGCGCGTGCGTGTGTCGGTCACCATCTTTGGCCGATCCACTCCGGTCGAACTCGAGTTCGGCCAGGTCGAAAAAGTTTGATCCCGATTCGGTGGGCAGCCTCGGCTGCCCACCTTCGCGCTTACGGCCCGCGTCATGGCCGTTGAGGAGCGTCAGTAGCCAACGGCGAAAGCGCGTTATTACTCACCGAACGCCTTCTCTGGCGTTCCAATGAGGTTCACAAATGGCAAAGAAGATTATCGGCTTTATCAAGCTGCAGATCCCTGCAGGTAAAGCCAACCCGTCGCCGCCGGTCGGTCCGGCACTGGGCCAGCGCGGCCTGAACATCATGGAGTTCTGCAAAGCGTTCAACGCGCAGACTCAAGGCATGGAGCCGGGTCTGCCGGTGCCGGTGGTCATCACGGCATTCGCTGACAAGAGCTTCACGTTCGTGATGAAGACGCCGCCGGCGACCGTCCTGATCAAGAAGGCGGCGAAGGTGGACAAGGGCTCGAGCAAGCCGCACACCGACAAGGTCGGTTCGATCACGCGCGCTCAAGCTGAAGAAATCGCGAAGACCAAGATGCCGGACCTTACGGCAGCTGATCTGGACGCAGCCGTTCGCACCATCGCTGGTAGCGCACGCTCGATGGGCATCACTGTGGAGGGCGTGTAAATGGCTAAGATCTCCAAGCGCCGTCAGGCATTTGCTGCCAAGGTTGATCGTCAGAAGCTGTACGCGATCGAAGACGCACTGAGCCTCGTGAAGGAATGCGCGAGCGCGAAGTTCGACGAGTCGATCGACGTCGCAGTCCAGCTCGGCATCGATGCGAAGAAGTCGGACCAGGTCGTTCGTGGTTCGGTCGTTCTGCCGGCAGGTACGGGCAAGTCGGTTCGCGTTGCTGTGTTCGCGCAAGGCGAAAAGGCTGAGCAAGCTCGTGCAGCAGGCGCAGAAATCGTCGGTATGGAAGACCTGGCAGAGCAGATCAAGGCTGGCCAGATGGACTTCGACATCGTGATCGCTTCGCCGGACACGATGCGTATCGTCGGTACGCTCGGTCAGATCCTCGGCCCGCGCGGCCTGATGCCGAACCCGAAGGTCGGTACGGTCACGCCGGACGTCGCAACCGCCGTCAAGAACGCGAAGGCTGGTCAGGTGCAATTCCGTGTCGACAAGGCCGGTATCATCCACGCGACCATCGGCCGTGCATCGTTCGAACCGACCGCACTGCGTTCGAACCTGTCGGCGCTGATCGAAGCGCTGCAGAAGGCTAAGCCGGCAACGAGCAAGGGCGTCTACCTGCGCAAGATCGCACTGTCGAGCACGATGGGCGTTGGCGTGCGTGTCGACCAGGCTACGCTGGCAGCACAGTAAGCAAGTATTCGGGCCGCTTCGTTCGCGAAGCGGCCTACATGGGCTTTGGGCGGTTGTTCGTGCAGCAGGGCGAACAACCGGTTATCAAAGACCGTTGGTGGGGCGCAGCAGTCAGGTGATCCCTTAATTCAAGCCAACGCAGATGGCGAACCCGAAAAAGTTTTGCAGTGGTGAAGCCGCAGGCCGTGAAGCGATTCCCGGCGTGAGGTGGAAATACTCCTAACGAGGTCGGACGCCGTTGTTGAACGAGGTACGTGAGGTTTCATGCCGAGCGTATCGTTTCTGGAGGCTAACCGTGCCGCTTAATAGAGAAGACAAGCAAGCCGTCGTCGCTGAGGTTTCCGCGCAAGTCGCGAAGGCCCAGACCGTTGTGCTGGCTGAGTATCGTGGAATTGCGGTTGGCGATCTGACCAAGCTGCGCGCGAAAGCGCGTGAGCAACAGGTTTACCTGCGCGTGTTGAAGAACACGCTGGCGCGTCGCGCTGTTGAAGGTACGCCGTTTGCTCCGCTGGCAGAGCAGATGACTGGCCCGTTGATCTACGGCATCTCGGAAGATGCAATTGCTGCTGCTAAGGTCGTCAACGACTTCAGCAAGAGCAATGACAAGTTGGTCATCAAGGCTGGTTCGTTCGATGGCAAGGTGATGGACAAGGCTGGCGTGCAAGCGCTGGCAAGCATCCCGAGCCGCGAAGAACTGCTCTCGAAGCTGCTGTTCGTTATGCAATCGCCTGTTTCGGGCTTCGCGCGTGCTCTGGCCGCGCTGGCCGAGAAGAAGCAAGCGGAAGCTGCGTAATCGAACGTGCATCAGCGTCATTGATCGCTGGCTGTATCCGAATTCAATTTAGGAGTATTTCAAATGGCAATCGCAAAAGAAGACATCCTGGCAGCAGTCGAAGGGATGACCGTTCTGGAACTGAACGAACTGGTCAAGGCATTCGAAGAGAAGTTTGGCGTGTCGGCAGCTGCAGTGGCAGTCGCTGGCCCGGCAGGCGGCGGCGCAGCTGCTGCAGCAGAAGAGAAGACCGAATTCACGGTCGTTCTGGCTGAAGCAGGCAGCAACAAGGTTGCAGTCATCAAGGCAGTTCGCGAACTGACGGGCCTGGGCCTGAAGGAAGCGAAGGACGTCGTTGACGGCGCACCGAAGGCTGTCAAGGAAGGCGTCGACAAGGCTGCTGCTGAAGAAGCCAAGAAGAAGCTGGAAGACGCAGGCGCGAAGGTCGAAGTCAAGTAAGTTTCGGCGCGCTGTGCGAAGGCTGGCGGTATTTACACCGCCGGCCTTTTTGTGCTTTGTGGGGACGTTATTCTGGCACTCATTCGGGAGCCCGAATAATCGGCCCCAGAAGCCAAAGAAAACCGCCTGATCGTTGTCATTGATCACGAATGGCGGTTCTCTTTGTCTTCTGAAGCGACTGCAGAAGGCAAGTTTGGTCGGGTAGCGGGCAACACAGGCATCCGCTGCCGTCAGCCAGCGGTTGGTAGCGGCCAACCACCAAGCTTCTCGGCTCGTTCAAGCCGTCGGACGGCCATCGGGTCTCAGTCGGTGAACACTCGGGTTTGAAACGTCGAGGTATTCCGCCTCGATAGCACCCGCCGTGATTCGGAGATCGTATGCAATATTCCTTCACCGAGAAGAAGCGCATTCGCAAGAGTTTCGCGAAGCGCCCCATCGTTCACCAAGTTCCTTTCTTGCTGGCTACCCAGCTTGAATCATTCAGCACGTTTCTGCAAGCCGATGTGCCGGCCACGCAACGCAAGCCTGAAGGTTTGCAGGCCGCGTTCACGTCGGTATTTCCCATTGTTTCGCACAACGGTTTCGCGCGCCTCGAGTTCGTGAGCTATGCGTTGTCCGCGCCGGCATTCAACATCAAGGAATGCCAGCAGCGTGGCCTGACGTACTGCTCCGCGCTGCGCGCGAAGGTCCGCCTTGTCATCCTCGACAAGGAATCGCCGAACAAGCCGGTCGTCAAGGAAGTGAAAGAGCAGGAAGTGTACATGGGCGAAATGCCGCTCATGACGCCGACGGGCTCGTTCGTCATCAACGGCACCGAGCGTGTCATCGTCTCGCAGCTGCACCGTTCGCCGGGCGTGTTCTTCGAACACGACAAGGGCAAGACGCACAGCTCGGGCAAGCTGCTGTTCTCGGCACGGATCATTCCGTACCGCGGCTCGTGGCTCGACTTCGAATTCGACCCGAAGGACATCCTGTACTTCCGCGTCGACCGTCGCCGCAAGATGCCGGTCACGATCCTGCTGAAGGCCATCGGCCTCACGCCGGAACAGATCCTCGCGAACTTCTTCGTGTTCGACAACTTCACGCTGATGGACGAAGGCGCGCAACTCGAGTTCGTGCCCGAGCGCCTGCGTGGTGAAGTCGCGCGTTTCGACATCACGGATCGTGATGGCAAGGTCATCGTCCAGAAGGACAAGCGGATCAACGCGAAGCACATTCGCGACCTCGAAGCCGCGAAGACCAAGTTCATCTCGGTGCCGGAAGACTATCTGCTCGGCCGCGTGCTGGCGAAGAACGTCGTCGACGGCGATACCGGCGAAGTGATCGCGAGCGCGAACGACGAAGTCACGGAAAGCGTGCTCGAGAAGCTGCGCGAAGCGGGCATCAAGGACATCCAGACGCTCTACACGAACGATCTGGACCAGGGCCCGTACATCTCGTCGACGCTGCGTGTCGACGAAACGACCGACAAGACGGCCGCGCGCATCGCGATCTACCGCATGATGCGTCCGGGCGAGCCGCCGACCGAAGAAGCGGTCGAGGCACTGTTCAACCGTCTGTTCTACAGCGAAGAAGCGTACGACCTGTCGAAGGTCGGCCGTATGAAGTTCAACCGCCGCGTCAGCCGTGACGAGATCACCGGCCCGATGACGCTGCAGGACGACGACATCCTCGCGACGATCAAGATCCTCGTCGAGCTGCGCAACGGCAAGGGCGAAGTGGACGACATCGACCACCTCGGCAACCGTCGTGTGCGTTGCGTCGGCGAACTGGCGGAAAACCAGTTCCGCGCGGGTCTCGTGCGTGTCGAACGCGCGGTCAAGGAACGCCTCGGCCAGGCCGAAAGCGAAAACCTGATGCCGCACGACCTGATCAACTCGAAGCCGATTTCGTCGGCGATCCGCGAGTTCTTCGGTTCGTCGCAGCTGTCGCAGTTTATGGACCAGACCAACCCGCTGTCGGAAATCACGCACAAGCGCCGTGTTTCCGCACTGGGCCCGGGCGGTCTGACGCGCGAGCGCGCAGGCTTCGAAGTCCGCGACGTGCACCCGACCCACTATGGCCGCGTGTGCCCGATCGAAACGCCGGAAGGTCCGAACATCGGTCTGATCAACTCGCTCGCACTGTATGCGCACCTGAACGAGTATGGCTTCCTCGAGACGCCGTACCGCAAGGTCGTGGACAGCAAGGTGACCGACCAGATCGACTACCTGTCGGCGATCGAAGAAGGCCGCTACATGATCGCGCAGGCAAACGCCGCGATCGACGAGAACGGCCAGCTGATCGACGAACTCGTGTCGTCGCGTGAAGCCGGCGAAACGATGATGGTCACGCCGGACCGTATCCAGTACATGGACGTTGCGCCGTCGCAGATCGTGTCGGTGGCAGCTTCGCTGATTCCGTTCCTTGAACACGATGACGCGAACCGTGCACTGATGGGTTCGAACATGCAGCGTCAGGCCGTGCCGTGTCTGCGTCCGGAAAAGCCGGTCGTCGGTACGGGCATCGAGCGCACCTGTGCGGTCGACTCGGGTACGACGGTTCAGGCGTTCCGTGGCGGCGTCGTCGACTATGTCGACGCAGGCCGTATCGTGATTCGCGTGAACGACGACGAAGCAGTCGCAGGTGAAGTCGGTGTCGACATCTACAACCTGATCAAGTACACGCGTTCGAACCAGAACACGAACATCAACCAGCGTCCGATCGTGAAGATGGGCGACAAGGTCTCGCGCGGCGACGTGCTGGCCGACGGCGCCTCGACGGACCTGGGCGAGCTCGCGCTCGGCCAGAACATGCTGATCGCGTTCATGCCGTGGAACGGCTACAACTTCGAGGATTCGATCCTGATCTCGGAGAAGGTCGTTGCGGACGATCGCTACACGTCGATCCACATCGAAGAGCTGAACGTCGTTGCACGCGACACGAAGCTCGGGCCGGAAGAAATCACGCGCGACATCTCGAACCTGGCTGAAGTCCAGCTCGGCCGTCTCGACGAATCGGGCATCGTGTACATCGGTGCGGAAGTCGAAGCGGGCGACGTGATGGTCGGCAAGGTCACGCCGAAGGGTGAGACCCAGCTGACGCCGGAAGAGAAGCTGCTGCGCGCCATTTTCGGCGAGAAGGCTTCGGACGTGAAGGACACGTCGCTGCGCGTGCCGTCGGGCATGAGCGGCACCGTGATCGACGTTCAGGTGTTCACGCGTGAAGGCATCCAGCGCGACAAGCGTGCGCAACAGATCATCGACGACGAACTGAAGCGCTACCGTCTCGACCTGAACGACCAGCTGCGCATCGTGGAAGGCGACGCGTTCCAGCGTCTCGCACGCATGCTCGTGGGCAAGGTCGCGAACGGCGGTCCGAAGAAGCTCGCGAAGGGCACGAAGATCGACCAGGCTTACCTGGAAGACCTCGACCACTACCACTGGTTCGACATCCGCCTCGCGGACGACGAAGCAGCGGCGCAGCTCGAAGCGATCAAGAACTCGATCGAAGAAAAGCGTCACCAGTTCGACCTCGCGTTCGAAGAGAAGCGCAAGAAGCTCACGCAAGGCGACGAACTGCCGCCGGGCGTGCTGAAGATGGTCAAGGTGTACCTCGCGGTCAAGCGTCGCCTGCAGCCTGGCGACAAGATGGCAGGCCGTCACGGTAACAAGGGTGTCGTGTCGAAGATCGTCCCGATCGAAGACATGCCGTACATGGCCGATGGCCGTCCGGCAGACGTCGTGCTGAACCCGCTGGGCGTTCCGTCGCGGATGAACGTGGGTCAGGTTCTGGAAGTGCACCTCGGTTGGGCCGCGAAGGGCCTCGGCTGGCGTATCGGCGAAATGCTGCAGCGTCAGGCGAAGATCGAGGAAATGCGCGTGTTCCTCACGAAGATCTACAACGACTCGGGTCGCCAGGAAGATCTGGAAAGCTTCACCGACGAAGAGATCCTCGAACTCGCGAAGAACCTGCGCGAAGGCGTGCCGTTCGCAACGCCGGTGTTTGACGGTGCGACCGAGGAAGAAATGGGCAAGATGCTCGACCTCGCGTTCCCGGACGACATCGCTGAACAGCTCGGCATGAACCCGTCGAAGAACCAGGTCCGTCTGTACGACGGCCGCACGGGTGAAATGTTCGAACGTCGCGTGACGCTCGGCTACATGCACTACCTGAAGCTGCACCACTTGGTCGACGACAAGATGCACGCGCGTTCGACCGGCCCGTACTCGCTCGTCACGCAGCAGCCGCTGGGTGGTAAGGCGCAGTTCGGTGGCCAGCGTTTCGGTGAAATGGAAGTGTGGGCACTCGAAGCGTACGGCGCGTCCTACGTGCTGCAGGAAATGCTGACGGTGAAGTCGGACGACGTGAACGGCCGGACCAAGGTCTATGAGAACCTGGTCAAGGGCGATCACGTGATCGATGCAGGCATGCCGGAATCCTTCAACGTGCTCGTGAAGGAAATCCGCTCGCTCGGTATCGATATCGATCTCGACCGCAATTAATCGGACTACGGAGAGAAAGCAATGAAAGCTCTGCTCGATCTATTCAAGCAAGTCCAACAGGAAGAAGTTTTCGACGCGATCAAGATCGGTCTGGCCTCGCCGGACAAGATCCGTTCGTGGTCGTTCGGTGAAGTGAAGAAGCCGGAGACCATCAACTACCGTACGTTCAAGCCGGAACGCGATGGTCTCTTCTGCGCGAAGATCTTCGGGCCGATCAAGGACTACGAGTGCCTGTGCGGCAAGTACAAGCGTCTGAAGCACCGCGGCGTGATCTGCGAGAAGTGCGGCGTCGAAGTGACGCTGGCGAAGGTGCGTCGCGAACGCATGGGCCACATCGAGCTGGCCTCGCCGGTCGCTCACATCTGGTTCCTGAAGTCGCTGCCGTCGCGTCTGGGCATGGTGCTCGACATGACGCTGCGCGACATCGAACGCGTGCTGTACTTCGAAGCCTACGTGGTGATCGAACCGGGCATGACGCCGCTGAAGGCGCGGCAGATCATGACCGAAGAGGATTACTACAACAAGGTCGAGGAATACGGCGACGAATTCCGTGCCGAAATGGGCGCGGAAGGCGTGCGTGAACTGCTGCGCGCGATCAACATCGACGAGCAGGTCGAGACGCTGCGCACCGAGCTGAAGAACACCGGCTCGGAAGCGAAGATCAAGAAGTACGCGAAGCGCCTGAAGGTCCTCGAGGCATTCCAGCGTTCGGGCATCAAGCCCGAGTGGATGATCCTCGAAGTGCTGCCGGTGCTGCCGCCGGAACTGCGTCCGCTCGTGCCGCTGGACGGCGGCCGTTTCGCGACGTCGGACCTGAACGACCTGTATCGCCGCGTGATCAACCGTAACAACCGGTTGAAGCGTCTGCTCGAGCTGAAGGCCCCTGAAATCATCGTCCGCAACGAAAAGCGGATGCTGCAGGAAGCCGTCGACTCGCTGCTCGACAACGGTCGTCGCGGCAAGGCGATGACGGGCGCGAACAAGCGTCCGCTGAAGTCGCTCGCCGACATGATCAAGGGTAAGGGCGGTCGTTTCCGTCAGAACCTGCTGGGCAAGCGCGTCGACTACTCGGGCCGTTCGGTCATCGTGGTCGGCCCGACGCTGAAGCTGCACCAGTGCGGTCTGCCGAAGCTGATGGCGCTCGAGCTGTTCAAGCCGTTCATCTTCAACAAGCTGGAAGTGATGGGCGTTGCGACGACCATCAAGGCTGCGAAGAAGGAAGTCGAGAACCAGACGCCGGTGGTGTGGGACATCCTCGAAGAGGTGATCCGCGAGCACCCGGTGATGCTGAACCGTGCGCCGACGCTGCACCGTCTCGGTATCCAGGCGTTCGAGCCGGTGCTGATCGAAGGTAAGGCAATCCAGCTGCACCCGCTCGTCTGCGCGGCGTTCAACGCCGACTTCGACGGTGACCAGATGGCTGTTCACGTGCCGCTGTCGCTCGAAGCGCAGATGGAAGCGCGCACGCTGATGCTGGCGTCGAACAACGTGCTGTTCCCGGCCAACGGCGATCCGTCGATCGTGCCGTCGCAGGATATCGTGCTGGGTCTGTACTACGCGACCCGCGAAGCGGTCAATGCGAAGGGCGAAGGCCTGTCGTTCACCGGCGTGTCGGAAGTGCTCCGCGCGTACGAGAACAAGGAAGTCGAGCTGGCCTCGCGCGTCAACGTGCGGATCACCGAAATGGTCCACAACGAAGACACGTCGGAAGGCGCGCCGCAATTCGTGCCGAAGATCTCGCTGTACGCGACGACCGTCGGTCGCGCGATCCTGTCGGAGATCCTGCCGCACGGCCTGCCGTTCTCGGTGCTGAACAAGCCGCTGAAGAAGAAGGAAATCTCGCGCCTGATCAACACGGCGTTCCGCAAGTGCGGTCTGCGCGCGACGGTGGTGTTCGCCGATCAGCTGATGCAGTCGGGTTTCCGTCTCGCGACGCGCGCCGGCATCTCGATCTGCGTGGACGACATGCTCGTGCCGCCGCAGAAGGAAACGATCGTCGGCGACGCCGCGAAGAAGGTGAAGGAGTACGACCGCCAGTACATGTCGGGTCTCGTCACCGCGCAGGAACGCTACAACAACGTGGTCGACATCTGGTCGGCAACGTCGGAAGCGGTCGGCAAGGCGATGATGGAGCAGCTGTCGACGGAGCCGGTGACGGACCGCGACGGCAACGCCACCCGCCAGGAGTCGTTCAACTCGATCTACATGATGGCCGACTCGGGCGCCCGGGGTTCGGCGGTGCAGATTCGTCAGCTGGCCGGTATGCGTGGCCTGATGGCGAAGCCGGACGGCTCGATTATCGAGACGCCGATTACTGCGAACTTCCGCGAAGGCCTGAACGTGTTGCAGTACTTCATCTCGACCCACGGTGCACGTAAGGGTCTGGCTGATACGGCACTGAAGACCGCGAACTCGGGTTACCTGACGCGTCGTCTCGTCGACGTCACGCAGGATCTGGTCGTGGTGGAAGACGATTGCGGCACGTCGAACGGCGTGGCAATGAAGGCACTCGTTGAAGGCGGTGAAGTCGTCGAAGCGCTGCGTGACCGTATCCTCGGCCGCGTTGCGGTCGCGGACGTCGTGAACCCGGAAACGCAGGAAACGGTGTACGAATCGGGCATGCTGCTCGACGAAACGGCGGTCGAGGAAATCGAACGCCTCGGCATCGACGAAGTGCGCGTGCGCACGCCGCTGACCTGCGAAACGCGTTACGGCCTGTGCGCAGCCTGCTACGGCCGTGACCTCGGCCGCGGCTCGCTCGTGAACGTCGGCGAAGCAGTCGGCGTGATCGCGGCACAGTCGATCGGTGAGCCGGGCACGCAGCTGACGATGCGTACGTTCCACATCGGTGGTGCGGCATCGCGTGCGGCAGTGGCTTCGTCGGTCGAAGCGAAGAGCAACGGTATCGTGCGCTTCACGGCGACGATGCGTTACGTCACCAACGCGAAGGGCGAGCAGATCGTCATTTCGCGCTCGGGCGAAGCGCTGATCACCGACGACTTCGGCCGCGAGCGCGAGCGTCACAAAGTGCCGTACGGCGCAACGCTGCTGCAGCTCGATGGCGTGACCATCAAGGCCGGCACGCAGCTCGCGACGTGGGATCCGATGACGCGTCCGATCATCACCGAGTACGGTGGTACGGTGAAGTTCGAGAACGTCGAGGAAGGCGTGACCGTCGCGAAGCAGATCGACGACGTGACCGGTCTGTCGACCCTGGTCGTGATCGACGTGAAGCGCCGCGGTTCGCAGGCTTCGAAGAGCGTGCGTCCGCAGGTGAAGCTGCTCGACGCGAACGGCGACGAAGTGAAGATCCCGGGCACGGAGCATGCGGTGCAGATCGGCTTCCAGGTCGGCGCACTGATCACCGTGAAGGACGGTCAGCAAGTGCAGGTCGGTGAAGTGCTCGCACGTATCCCGACGGAAGCGCAGAAGACGCGTGACATTACCGGCGGTCTGCCGCGGGTGGCGGAACTGTTCGAAGCGCGTTCGCCGAAGGATGCCGGCATTCTCGCGGAAGTCACCGGTACGACGTCGTTCGGTAAGGACACGAAGGGCAAGCAGCGTCTCGTCATCACGGATCTCGAGGGCAACCAGCACGAGTTCCTGATCGCGAAGGAAAAGCAGGTTCTGGTTCACGATGCTCAGGTCGTCAACAAGGGCGAAATGATCGTGGACGGTCCGGCCGATCCGCACGACATCCTGCGTCTGCAGGGTATCGAGGCGCTGTCGCGCTACATCGTCGACGAAGTGCAGGACGTGTATCGTCTGCAGGGCGTGAAGATCAACGACAAGCACATCGAGGTGATCGTTCGCCAGATGCTGCGTCGTGTGCAGATCACCGACAACGGCGATACGCGCTTCATCCCGGGCGAACAGGTCGAGCGTTCCGACATGCTGGACGAGAACGATCGCATGATCGCCGAGGACAAGCGTCCGGCTTCGTACGACAACGTGCTGCTCGGTATCACGAAGGCATCGCTGTCGACCGACTCGTTCATCTCCGCGGCATCGTTCCAGGAAACGACCCGCGTGCTGACCGAAGCGGCGATCATGGGCAAGCGCGACGATCTGCGTGGCCTGAAGGAAAACGTGATCGTCGGCCGTCTGATTCCGGCCGGTACGGGTCTCGCGTTCCACAAGGCACGCAAGGCGAAGGAATCGTCGGATCGCGAGCGTTTCGACCAGATCGCAGCGGAAGAGGCATTCGACTTCGGCACGCCGAGCGCGCCGGCAGAAGAGCCGCAGCAACACCCGGCAGCCGAGTAAGCGCGGGCGGCGCGAGCCGCCTTGCCTTGCTGTCATCGCTGTCATCGAAACCGCCCGGTTCTGCCGGGCGGTTTTTTTTCATCTGTCGTTCTCGCGCATGATGGACTTGTGCCGTGCCGCCGGCGGTTGCTTGCGAGCCAGGCGCCGCCTGCCTGCAGGTGCCGCCGCAGCCGTCGCAATCACTCGCAACGCGGCCTTGGCAGGCCCGTCATGCGCGCGAACGAACCCTGGCCAACCGGCCAAAACTGCACGATTCGCCACGCGTCGCGCGAGCGGGTTGTTAAAATTGCGGTCATCGTTTAGCCGTCTCTGCCCTCATTCATGTCCCGCGCCCTCGAAATCCTCGACGAAGTATTTGGTTACCCCGCATTTCGCGGCCAGCAGGGCGAGATCGTCGAACACGTCGCCGGCGGTGGCGATTGCCTCGTGCTGATGCCGACCGGCGGCGGCAAGTCGCTGTGCTACCAGATTCCGGCGCTGCTGCGCCGCGAGGCCGGGCAGGGCGCGGGCATCGTCGTGTCGCCGCTGATCGCGCTGATGCAGGATCAGGTCGCCGCACTCAGCGAAGTCGGCGTGCGCGCGGCGTACCTGAATTCGACACTGTCGGGTGCCGAGGCCGCGGCGACCGAGCGCGCGCTGCGCGAAGGCGAAATCGACCTGCTGTACGTCGCGCCGGAACGGCTGATGACGGGGCGCTTCCTCGACCTGCTCGAGCGCGCGAAGATCGGCCTGTTCGCGATCGACGAGGCGCATTGCGTGTCGCAATGGGGGCACGATTTCCGCCCGGAATACATCCAGCTGTCGGTGCTGCACGAGCGGTTCCCGTCGGTGCCGCGCGTCGCGCTGACCGCCACGGCCGATGCCATCACGCGCGACGAGATCATCCACCGTCTCGCGCTCGACGACGCGCGCGTGTTCGTGTCGAGCTTCGATCGCCCGAACATCCGCTACCGGATCGTCGAAAAGGACAACGCGCGTTCGCAACTGCTCGATTTCATCCGCGCCGAACACACGAATGCCGACGGTACGACGGATGCAGGCGTCGTTTATTGCCTGTCGCGCCGCAAGGTCGAGGAAACGGCCGAGTGGCTGAAGGCGCAGGGCGTGCGTGCGCTGCCGTATCACGCAGGGATGGAGTTCGAGGTGCGGCAGAAGCACCAGGAAATGTTCCAGCGCGAGGAAGGCATCGTGATGTGCGCGACGATTGCGTTCGGCATGGGCATCGACAAGCCGGACGTGCGCTTCGTCGCACACCTGGATCTGCCGAAGAGCGTCGAAGGGTACTACCAGGAAACGGGCCGTGCCGGTCGCGACGGGATGCCCGCGAATGCGTGGATGGCGTATGGCCTCGGCGACGTCGTCCAGCAGCGCAAGATGATCGACGAGTCCGATGCGGATGACGCACACAAGCGCGTCCAGACGTCGAAGCTCGATGCGCTGCTCGGGCTGTGCGAGACGATCTCGTGCCGCCGCGTGCGGCTGCTGAACTACTTCGGCGAAGAGAGCAAGCCGTGCGGCAACTGCGACACGTGCCTCGAGCCGCCCGCTTCGTGGGATGCCACGCGTGAGGCGCAGATGGCGCTGTCGTGCGTGTTCCGCGCGCAGCGCGCGAGCGGCTTCAATTTCGGCTCGAGCCACCTGATCGAGATCCTGCGCGGCGGGCGCACCGAGAAGGTGTTGCAGCGCGGCCACGACCAGCTCACGACGTTCGGCATCGGCGCGTCGCTGTCGGAGCCGGAGTGGCGCGCGATTTTCCGTCAGCTCGTCGCGTACGGCTACCTGGCCGTCGATCATGGCGGCTTCGGCGCGCTCGTGCTGACCGAGGCCGCGAAGCCCGTGCTGAAGAACGAGGAGAAGGTCACGCTGCGCCGCTACGTGAAGCCGCAGCGTACGCGTCAGTCGTCGAGCCGCAGCGGTACGCGCGTCGATCCGACGGCCGGCATGGGCACGCGTGAGCGCGCACGGTGGGATGCGCTGCGCGCATGGCGTGCGGAAACCGCGAAGACGGACGGCGTGCCGGCCTACGTGATCTTCCACGACGCGACGCTCGCCGAGATCGCACGCAATGCGCCAGAGTCGATCGACGACCTGCGCCATATCCCCGGCATGGGCGTGCGCAAGCTGGAGCGCTTCGGCGACGAGATCATCGACGTCGTCGAGTCGGCCTGACACAGGCGTTCCGACCCTTCCGGTAAACCACACGTCCGGCTGGCGAATCACGCAAGCCGTTGACTTAGTTGGTATTTCCGGAATATGATGCTGGGTTCCGGTATTCGGTGGGCCGAGTTGCGTTCGAAAGTTCGCCCCGTTTCGCCGGTTCGGAAGTCAACTGTGCGCCGATTCTCGCTTTGCCCGAAATCGATGCGCAGATTTTGTTCAATTTCAGGAATAAACAATGCCAACCATCAACCAACTGGTTCGCAAAGGCCGTCAGTCGGAAACGACGAAGAGCAAGAGCCCGGCCCTGCAGGACTGCCCCCAGCGTCGCGGCGTGTGCACCCGTGTGTACACGACGACGCCGAAGAAGCCGAACTCGGCACTCCGTAAGGTCGCCAAGGTTCGTCTGACGAACGGCTTCGAAGTGATTTCGTACATCGGCGGTGAAGGCCACAACCTGCAGGAACACTCGGTTGTGCTGATCCGCGGCGGCCGTGTGAAGGACTTGCCGGGTGTGCGTTACCACATGGTTCGCGGCTCGCTGGATACCCAGGGCGTCAAGGACCGTAAGCAAGCGCGCTCGAAGTACGGCGCGAAGCGTGCAAAGGCTGCCAAGTAAGCAGTTTTTGATCAGGGATCGCCGCAGGGCGGTCAAGGCGGGAGTGCCGGATTGCCGGTGCTGTCGAGTAAGTGGTCACCCGGCCAAGCTGGTTAGTCGTGAAGATGTGATCGGGTTTGTTGGTGGCCGCGGAGCTGGAACCAGCTCCAACTGAACAAGTAAAGGAAGAATCATGCCGCGTCGTCGCGAAGTCCCCAAGCGGGAAGTGTTGCCGGATCCGAAGTTCGGTAACGTTGATGTAGCCAAGTTCATGAACATGCTGATGCTGTCCGGCAAGAAGTCGGTCGCAGAGCGCATCGTTTATGGCGCATTCGAACAAATCCAGACCAAGGGTGGCAAGGACCCGCTGGAAGTGTTCACGGTTGCGCTCAACAACGTCAAGCCGGTGGTCGAAGTGAAGAGCCGTCGCGTTGGTGGTGCCAACTATCAAGTTCCGGTCGAAGTGCGCCCGTCGCGTCGTATGGCATTGGCGATGCGCTGGCTGCGTGAGGCTGCGAAGAAGCGTAGCGAGAAGTCGATGGCCCTGCGCCTGGCAGGTGAACTCTCCGAAGCGGCCGAAGGCCGTGGCGGCGCGATGAAGAAGCGCGACGAAGTTCACCGCATGGCAGAAGCCAACCGCGCGTTCTCGCATTTCCGTTTCTAAGCGCCTGGCTGGGCTTTTAGCGGAAATAAATTCCGGGCGGGTGCGCTTTTCAGGCGCCTCGCCCGTTTGTGTTGAAGCACGATGCAGCGGCGCTGCATCGCGTCATCCCAGTAGAGGATCAAAGTGGCTCGCAAGACTCCTATCGAGCGCTACCGCAATATCGGTATTAGCGCTCACATCGACGCCGGCAAAACGACGACGACCGAGCGCATTCTGTTTTACACCGGTGTGAACCACAAGATCGGTGAAGTCCACGACGGCGCAGCCACGATGGACTGGATGGAGCAGGAACAGGAGCGTGGCATCACGATCACGTCCGCTGCTACCACGGCCTTCTGGAAGGGCATGGGCGGCAACTATCCGGAACACCGCATCAACATCATCGACACCCCGGGCCACGTCGACTTCACGATTGAAGTCGAGCGCTCGATGCGCGTGCTCGACGGCGCGTGCATGGTGTACTGCGCAGTGGGCGGCGTGCAGCCGCAGTCGGAAACGGTGTGGCGCCAGGCGAACAAGTACAAGGTGCCGCGTCTCGCGTTCGTCAACAAGATGGACCGTACCGGCGCGAACTTCTTCAAGGTCTACGACCAGCTCCGTCTGCGCCTGAAGGCGAACCCGGTTCCGGTCGTGGTGCCGATCGGCGCGGAAGAAGGCTTCAAGGGTGTCGTCGACCTGATCAAGATGAAGGCGATCATTTGGGACGAGGCATCGCAAGGTACCAAGTTCGACTACGTGGACATCCCGGCTGAACTCGTCGACACGTGCAATGAATGGCGCGAAAAGATGGTCGAAGCGGCTGCCGAGTCGAACGAAGACCTGATGAACAAGTACCTCGAAGCGGGCGAGCTGTCCGAAGCCGAGATCGTGAAGGGTCTGCGTGACCGTACGATCGCGTGCGAAATCCAGCCGATGCTGTGCGGTACCGCGTTCAAGAACAAGGGCGTGCAGCGTATGCTCGACGCCGTGATCGATTTCCTGCCGTCGCCGGTCGACATCCCGCCGGTTACGGGTGAACTCGAAAATGGCGAGAAGACGGAACGCCGTGCGTCCGACGACGAGAAGTTCTCGGCACTCGCGTTCAAGATCATGACCGACCCGTTCGTCGGCCAGCTGATCTTCTTCCGCGTCTACTCGGGCGTCGTCAATTCGGGCGACACGCTGCTCAATGCGACCAAGGACAAGAAGGAACGTCTCGGCCGTATTCTGCAGATGCACGCGAACCAGCGCGAAGAAATCAAGGAAGTTCGCGCAGGCGACATCGCTGCTGCGGTCGGCCTGAAGGAAGCGACCACGGGCGACACGCTGTGCGATCCGGCGCATCCGATCGTGCTCGAACGCATGATTTTCCCGGAGCCGGTGATTTCGCAGGCCGTCGAGCCGAAGACGAAGGCTGACCAGGAAAAGATGGGCCTGGCGCTCAACCGTCTCGCTCAGGAAGATCCGTCGTTCCGCGTGCAGACCGACGAAGAATCGGGTCAAACCATCATTTCGGGCATGGGCGAGCTCCACCTCGAAATTCTGGTCGACCGGATGAAGCGCGAATTCGGCGTCGAAGCGACCGTCGGCAAGCCGCAGGTGGCGTACCGCGAAACCATTCGCAAGTCGGCCGCGGACGTCGAAGGCAAGTTCGTCAAGCAGTCGGGTGGTCGTGGTCAGTACGGCCATGCGGTCATTACGCTCGAGCGCAGCGAACTGGGCAAGGGCTACGAGTTCGTCGACGCGATCAAGGGCGGCGTGATTCCGCGTGAATACATCCCGTCGGTTGACAAGGGTATCCAGGAAACGCTGAAGAGCGGCGTGCTGGCAGGCTTCCCGGTTGTCGACGTGAAGGTCACGCTGACGTTCGGTTCGTACCACGACGTCGACTCGAACGAAAATGCGTTCCGCATGGCTGGTTCGATGGCGTTCAAGGAAGCGATGCGTCGTGCGGATCCGGTTCTGCTCGAGCCGATGATGGCCGTGGAAGTGGAAACGCCGGAAGACTTCATGGGTAACGTGATGGGCGACCTGTCGGGTCGTCGCGGCATCATCCAGGGCATGGACGACATGGTGGGCGGCGGCAAGATCGTGCGCGCCGAAGTGCCGCTGTCGGAAATGTTCGGCTACTCGACGTCGCTGCGTTCGCTGACGCAGGGTCGCGCAACGTACACGATGGAATTCAAGCACTACGCTGAAGCTCCGAAGAACGTTGCAGAAGCGATCATCAGCGCGAAGACGAAGTAATTCGTTATCACAATCGATTATTTTTGAAAGAAGAGAATCATGGCAAAAGGTAAATTCGAGCGGACCAAGCCGCACGTGAACGTTGGTACGATTGGTCACGTTGACCACGGCAAGACGACGCTGACGGCAGCGATCACGACGGTTCTGACGAAGAAGTTCGGCGGCGAAGCGAAGG
>NZ_JAAGPM010000148.1:0-18526 GCF_017104865.1 Burkholderia sp. Ac-20349 | reverse complement strand
CGGCCGGGCTGGCGACAGCCTCCGGCGCCGACGCGCTCGCCGCTTGCGCGGCGCTCGCGGCGGCGGCAGCCTCGGCGGCCTTCTTCGCCGCTGCGGCCGCTTTCGCCTTCTTGCCGCCACGGTCGCCGTCGATATCGGCCAGCAGGTCGAGTTCCGAAGGCAGGTTGTCCGCCCCCGTCCAGCCCGCCAGGCGATCGCCCGAGAACGTCACGACGAGATCGCGCTGCTGGACGACCGCCGTCGAGCCGCGCTTGAAGTAGAAGAGGTAATCCCAGCGGTCGGCGTGGAACATGTCGGCCAGCAGCGGGGTGCCGAGCAGCGCGCGCACCTGCTCGCGCGACATGCCGACCTGCAGCTGCGCGGCCTTCTCCTGCGACACGAAGTTGCCTTGCACGACGGTGATCCGGTAGGGGGTGATGCTCTGCGCGATGCGCTGCGTCACGCTGTCGTACGACGAACAACCAGCCAGCGCGGCAACGGCGGCGGCAGCGATGATGACACTCCGCATGCGGCTCCTCTGAAAGTGCGAAAGAGATTCTGGAATCATTTCCCTCACCGTGCAGGCCCGCGTCGCAGGCCGCGCGTGTTTCTGGAACGGCGAAAAGCCGGTAACATTGAAGCCCTGCATTGTACTCTAGGGATGCCTAGCCATGACCAATCCGACGGATCTCAAGAATATCGGGCTAAAGGCCACCCTACCGCGCCTCAAGATTCTCGAGATCTTCCAGCAGAGCCCCGTGCGCCACCTGACGGCAGAAGACGTCTACCGGAACCTGCTCAACGAGCAGCTCGACATCGGGCTCGCCACCGTCTACCGCGTGCTGACGCAGTTCGAGCAGGCCGGCCTGCTGACGCGCAGCAACTTCGAATCCGGCAAGGCCGTGTTCGAACTGAACGAAGGCTCGCACCACGATCACCTCGTGTGCCTCGATTGCGGCCGTGTCGAGGAATTCTTCGACGCCGAGATCGAAGGCCGCCAGCAGGCGATCGCCAAGGAGCGCGGCTTCAAGCTCCAGGAGCACTCGCTCGCGATGTACGGTTCCTGCACCACGGAAAACTGCCCGCACCGCAAGCACTGAGTCGCGCACCCCGCGCACGCAGCACGGCCCGGCCGGCATCTCGCCGCCCGGGCCGTGTTCTTTTCGGGATAGCACCCGGATCGGAATTGCATGGGCGCACCGCCGCTCGAGCCGGGCAGCCCAGGCTTTCGAAATCCCTTCGACGTGCCCGCGCGAGCTGCCGTCAAGCAGCCCGCGCCAGGCGTTGCGCTTGCGTCAGGCCGCGCAGGCCGGCTCGAACTCGAGCGCCCACGCGCGCTCGAGCGGGATCTCGTCGCAATTCGGCTGCGGGCCGCCGCGATCGACGATCACGAAATCGCTGACCGCGTCGAGCGCGAGCAGCGGATGGTGCCAGACGCCCTTCGCATAGTTCACGCCCTGCCAGCCTTCCGCGAGGAACGCGCGCATCGCGTCGGGCCGGAACTCGCCGGCCGGCGCGACGACGATCGCGTAGCGCGACACGGCGGCAAGCGGGATGAATGCCTGGCTGCCGTGCGGATGGCGCTCCATCAGCGTGATGGCGACCGGCAGCGTCCGCGGCTGCGCGCGGAACACGCTGACGAGCGGGCGGCCGCCGTCCGCGCACACGTCGATCGTCGCGAGATCGTGGAAGCGCTCGGTCGTGCCGCCGTTGATCGGGAAATGCCGTGCGCCTTCGAGCGCGATCACGTCGCCGAACGGCGCGAACGCTTCGCGGGTCAGGCGCTCGACGCGCAGCAGGTGGGATCCGCTCATGCCGTTGCCCTCCTTCAAACCGGCTCGCCCCACAGACGCAGGCGCGACACGCCGCCGTCCGGGAAGATGTTGAAACGCACATGCGTGACGGGGCCGAGCGCCGCAAGCGCGTCAAACGTGTGGACGTGATCCATCTGCAGCTTCTGCTCGCCGAGCAGTTCGGCCCAGAACATCGCCTGCGTGACGAGCGAGTCGTCGGTGCCGCCCGTGACATGCGCGGCCTGCAGCGAGCAGCGGTCGGGGAAGTTGCCCTTGAAGAACGCGGTATCGACCTCGACGCGCCGGATGATGCCCGGCCGCGCGAGCGCGACGATCGCCCAGTCGTTGCCCGGCTCGCGGCGGCGCCGCGTTTCCCAGCCGTCGCCCATGTTCACGCCGCGCCCCGGCATCAGCATCTGCGACGCCGGGCCGAAGTGCTGGTTGTTCGCGGCCACCAGGTAGCCGCCGTTCTCGATCGCCGCGAGATCGACAAGTTCGCCGGCCGGCACCTGGCGCCAGTCGCGCTGCGGCTGGCCGTACACGCGCAGCCGCGCAAGGCCGCCGTCCGGGTACAGGTTCACGCGCAGGTGCGTATAGGGCCGCGCATCGTCGACGCTCACGTAGTGATGCGAATTGCCCTGCAGCGTCGTCGCCGGGACGATCGGGCGCCATTCGGCGTCGTCGGGCGGCGTGTCGCCTTCCGCCACGCACGCGTCGATCGACGCGGCCGGCGGGAAGTTGCCGGTGAAGTGGCTCGTATCGAGGTCGACGCCGTGGATCACGCCCGGCCGCGCGAGCCGCACCACGCAGAAGTCGTGGCCGGTCGTGCGCTTGCGGCGCGTCTCCCAGCCGTCCATCCACTTGCCGTGGTCGTCGTACTTGCCGGGAATGAACACGGCCGGCTCGGGATTCAGCATGCGCTCCTTCGGCGCGAAGAATTCGTCGCTGGCAAAGAGCGCCTGCGCCCCGAGGCGCGGGTCGGCGAGGTTCATGTAACGCCGCGTAAAGGCCGGCGCGTTCGGATCGAGGATGGGGGCTGCCATGTCGTCTCCTGGGGTGCGATGAAGTGCCGGCGCATCGAGGCGCCGGCCACCTGAATTCCGGTTGCGCGGGACGACCAGGGGAAGCCGCCCCGCGCGGGGTTGCGCTCAGAGCGCGTGAGCCTGGTCGCCGGCGACCGGCGCCGCGCGATCTTCCTCTTCGGCCGGCACGTAGCGCAGCTCGCGGTTCAGCACGCGCTTCGCGCGGGCCCGGTCGATGTCGTTCTCCCACACCGCGACGACCACCGTCGCGACGCAGTTGCCGATCAGGTTGGTCACCGCGCGGGCGATGCCGACGAACCAGTCGACCGGCAGGATCAGCACGAGGCCGAGCACCGGAATCGCGGGGATCGCCGACAGCGTTGCCGCGAGGATCACGATCGCCGAGCCCGGGATCCCGTGCGCACCCTTCGACGTGACGAGCGACACGAGCAGCACGACGATCAGGTCATGCGTCGACAGCGGCGTGTTGGTGGCCTGCGCGATGAACAGCACGGCGAGCGTCAGGTAGATCGAGAAGCCGTCGAGGTTGAACGAGTAGCCGGTGGGAATCACCAGGCCGACCGTCGAATCCTTCACGCCCATGTATTCGAGCTTGCGCATCACCTGCGGCAGCACCGCGTCCGACGACGCCGTGCCGAGCACGATCGACAGTTCCTCGCGCAGGTAGCGGATCAGCTTGAACACCGAGAAGCCCGCGAGCCGCATCACCGTGCCGAGCACGACCGTGACGAACACGAAGCAGCTCAGGTAGAACACCGCGACGAGATAGCCGAGCTGCTTGAGCGACGCGACGCCGTACTTGCCGGTCGTGAACGCGATCGCGCCGAGCACGCCGAGCGGCGCGAGCTTGATGATGAAGCCGATGATGCGGAAGAACACGTGCGACAGTTCCTCGATCAGCGAGTTGACGCGCTGCGCCTTGTCGCCGAGCAGCGACAGCGCGGAGCCGAACAGCACCGCGAACACCAGGATCTGCAGGATGTCGCCCTTCGCGAACGCGTCGATCGCGGTCTCGGGGATGATCTTCATCAGGTAGCCGGCCGTGTCCTTCAGGCTTTCGGCGTTCTTCGCGTACGACGCGAGCGACGACGCGTCGAGCGAGCGCAGGTCGATGTTCATCCCGACGCCCGGACGCGTGAGCCACGCGAGGATGAGGCCGATGCCGAGCGCGAGCGTCGTCATGATCTCGAAGTAGATGACGGCCTTCAGGCCGACCCGGCCGACCTTCTTCAGGTCGCCCGCGTTGGCCATCCCGCTGACCACGACGCAGAACACGATCGGCCCGATCACCATCTTGATGAGCTTCAGGAAGCCGTCGCCGAGCGGTCGCAACGACTCGGCGAAATGCGGGAAGAACGCACCCAGCGCGATCCCTAGAATCAATGCGACGACTACTCGGCCAAACAGCGAATTGAGGAATTTCGACACGGCGCTCTCCCGATCCAACGGTTGCAGTTTCGTCTGTTCATACTGGTAAGACCAGTGATGTTATGGTGGATAGTAGGAAGCCGATATAGTCGAGTCAAGGACGGACAAAATAGGGATTTCCCGCCCCCTGCCCGCCCCGTTTCGATGCACCTGACAGGGGCAGATCGTGGCTTTCCCGTAGGCCGGCCGTGCACCGCCTGCGTGCGGATTACAATGCCGGTCAGACCGGCCAAAGTTCACATCATGAAAAACGTTCCGCACACCGTGACCGACGCCGCCATCGCGACGATCCGCGACCGGATCGAGGCAGGCGTGTATCCGGTCGGCAGCCTGCTGCCGGCCCAGCGCCAGCTCTCCGAAGAGCTGGAGATCAGCCGCGCGTCGCTGCGCGAGGCGCTGTCGACGCTCGAGGCGCTCGGGATGCTGCGCATCCGCGCCGGCAAGGGCGTGTACGTCGAAAGTGCGCAGGCCACGGCCGCGCACGCATGGCGGTTCGCGGAGCAGTCGTCGCCGCCCGACACGTACCAGATGCGCTATGCGCTCGAAGGGTTCGCCGCGCGGATGGCCGCGCACGTCGTCAGCGATGGCGACATCGCGTGGTTCGAGGACAACCTCGCCGACCTGCACGTCGCGCTCACCGAAAACGCGCTCGACGAAGCGTCGCAGCTCGACTTCGAGTTCCACATGCGGATCATCCATCTGGCCGGCAACGCGGCGATCGAATCGGTGCTGCGCAGCAGCGCGGACATCATGAAGGAAAGCCAGCGCATGCCGTTCTACCGGCGCGAACTGCTGCTGTCGACGTGGCACGAGCACCGTGCGATCGTCGACGCGCTGATCGCGCGCGACGCGGCTGCCGCCGGCACCGCGATCGAAACGCACATCGCGAACGCCGCGCAGCGCGCGGGCATCTTCTTCCCGACACCGCGCACATGACGGCCCGGGCGGGCGCCCGTCGCGCGCGCCGCCCGGCCGTACCGGTCACCCTCCCGACGGATCGCGATACGCGAGCGCACGCTCGATGAACGCGCGCGCCGCGACGCTGCGGTATGCGCCCTTGCGCGTGAGCAGCGCAGCCGTGCGCGCGGGCAGCGGCGGATCGATCTCGAGCGCGCACAGGTCGGTGCTCTCGCGCGCGACCGCGTCGGGCAGCACCGTCGCGAGCCGGCCGCACCGCACGAGCTCCAGCACCGCGCTGACCGTATTCGTCTCGATCGCGATCTTCGGCTGCGCACCATGCTCGATGAAATAGCGGTCGATGCTCTCGCGCGTCGCGAACGCGCGGCTCAGCAGCACCAGCGGCTCGCCGCCGAGCTCGGCCGGCGTCAATGGGCGACGGCGCCGCGCGAGACGATGCGTGCGGCCCGTCACGAGCGCGAGCGGCTCGTCCCACAACGGCAGCGCGTCGATGTCCGGCGCACGTGGCGGCATGAACGCGAAGCCCGCGTCGAGCCGGTCGTCGGCGAGCAGCGCCTCGATGCGCTCCTGCGGCATCGCATCGATCGTCAGCGCGACGTTCGGATAGTCGGCATGGAACGCGTCGATCAGCGAGCCGCTCAGGTAGGCCGCGAAGGTCGGCATCATCGCGAGCCGCAACGACCCGCTGCCGAGATCGGCGACGTCGTGCAGCGCGCGCTGCCCCGTCTCGAGCTCGTGCAGCGCGGCGCGCGAGTGGCGCGCATAGACCTCGCCGAACTCGGTGAGCTGCACCGTGCGGCCCGAACGGTCGAACAACTGCACGCCGAGCGTTTCCTCGAGCTGGCGGATCTGCTGCGACAGCGTCGGCTGCGAGACGTGCAGCGCGTCGGCCGCGCGCGTGAAACTGCGCTGCTCGGCGACGGCCAGGAAATAGCGGATGTGGCGGAGGAGCATGGCGGCCAACGTATTGGTTTTACCAATGAAGCGCATAACGATCCAGTCTTGGACGCTATGGTTCGATTCCCGCATCATACGCACATCCGTTCCCGTGCATCGCGCCTGGCGACGCACCGGAACGGCCCGCCCGGGCCCGCCCTGCCTCCGCCCGCCGCACGACGATCCGCCGCCCACCCGATCCGGGCCCGGCCGCGATCCGCCCGGCGCGCATCGGTTCACCGCCGATCCGTTGACGCCGGCTCCGATTTCCGTCACCCCGCGCAGCCGACGGCCCCGTGCCGCCGGACGGCGCCGCTGTTTTTCGCGACCATGGAACCGCATCACGACACCCATCCTCCCCTCACCCGCGGCATGACGCTGCTGTTCGCCTGCGCGTGCGGCATCGTCATCGGCAACATCTATTACGCGCAGCCGCTGCTCGCCGCGATCGCACGCAGCTTCGGGCGAGCGCCGACCGAGCTCGGCTATCTCGTCACGCTGACGCAGCTCGGCTATGCGGCGAGCCTGCTGCTGATCGTCCCGCTCGGCGACGCGGTCAACCGTCATACGCTGATCGTGCGGCTACTGATGCTCAACGTCGTCGCGCTGGTCGCGGTCACGTTCAGCACGAACTTCACGATGTTCGTCGTCGCGAACATCGCAGTCGGCTTCGTCACCTGCTCGACACAGCTGCTCGTGCCGTTCGCCGCATCGCTCGCCGACGCACGCTCGCGCGGCCGCGCGGTCGGCACCGTGATGAGCGGGCTGCTGCTCGGCATCCTGCTCGCGCGCGTCGCGGCCGGCGCGATCGCCGACGGGTTCGGCTGGCGCGCGGTGTACGGCATCGCCGCGGTGATGGTGGCGGCGCTGACCGTCGTGCTCGCCGTGAAGCTGCCGAAGGATCGCCGCGACGCGCGCCTCGACTATGCGGCGCTGATGAAGTCACTCGTCGCACTGGTGCGCGCGCAACCGCTGATCGCGCTGCGCTCCACCTACGGCGCGCTCGTGTTCGCGTGCTTCAGCCTGCTGTGGACGGGCCTCACGTTCCTGCTGAGCCAGCCGCCGTACAGCTATTCCGAAGGGCAGATCGGCCTGTTCGGGATCGTCGGCGCGGTGGGCGCGCTCGCGGCGACGTCGGCCGGCCGGCTGGTCGATCGCGGCCACGGCAATGCGGCGACGGGGCTGTTCGCGGCGGCCGTGCTCGCGTCGTTCGCGCTGATCGCCACCGGCGCGCACTCGCTCGCGGCGCTGATCGCGGGCATCCTGCTGCTCGACGTCGGCGTGCAAGGCATGCACATCTCGAACCAGAGCGTGATCTATGCGCTGGCCGGCAACGCGCGCAGCCGCGTGACGACGATCTACCTGACGAGCTACTTCATCGGCGGTGCGTTCGGGTCGTTCGCGGCGAGCGTCGCGTACGGCATCGACGGCTGGCGCGGCGTGTGCGTCGCGGGCGCGGCGCTCGCGGGCGTGCTGATCGCGTTGTGGCTCGCGTCGCAGCGCGTCGGCGTGCGGCAGGTCACGCAGTGATGCGATAGCGCGTTTGCGCAGCACGACGAAAAAAGGCACGCCCCGCGAAGCGCGGACGTGCCTTTTTTACGAGGGTGACCGATACCATCCGTCGCGCGCCAGCGCGTGACCGTGACCGCTAAGCGGCCTCGTCCGCGAAATCGATCAGCACCTTCATCGCGCGCTGCCGGTCGCCGGCCAGTTCGAATGCGAGGTTCGCGTCGCGCATCGGGAACACGCGCGTGACGGCCGGCCGCAAGTCGACGCGCCCCGCGTTGATCAACTGCACCGCGAGCGCGAATTCCGCGTGGAAGCGGAACGATCCGCAGATCGACAGCTCCTTCGCGACCACGACGTTCTGCGGCAGGCTAACGTCGCCGCCGAGCCCGAGCTGCACGACGACCCCGCGCGGACGCATCACGTCCAGCCCGTCGCGCAGCGCGCGCGCATTGCCCGAACACTCGATCATCACGTCGAACGTGCCCTTGTCGGCGCCGTAACGCTCGACCCATCCGGTATCGACCGCCGCATTGATCGTGCGGTCGGCGCCGAGCGCGCTCGCCACTTCGAGCGGCGCCTCGACGACGTCGGTCGCGACGATCTCCGCCGCGCCATGCACGCGCGCCGCTGCGACCGCCAGCACGCCGATCGGCCCGCAGCCCGACACGAGCACGCGCTTGCCGATCAGCGGGCCCGCGCGCGACACCGCATGCAGCCCGACCGCGAACGGTTCGGCAAGCGCCGCGAGCGACAGCGGCACGTGATCGGCGACCTTCACGCACTGCACGGCATCGCACACGAGCGCGTTGCGGAACGCGCCCTGCACGTGCGGCATCCGCATCGCGCTGCCGTAGAAGCGCATGTCGAGACACTGGTTCGGCAGCCCCTCGAGGCAGTAGCGGCACGCGCCGCACGGCCGGCTCGGATTGACCGCGACGCGATCGCCGACCTTCACCGACGTGACGTCCGGCGCGACTTCCGCGACCGTGCCGGCCACCTCGTGGCCGAGCACCATCGGCTGCTGCAGCCGGATCGCACCGAAACCGCCGTGCCGGAAGTAATGGAGATCGGAGCCGCAGATGCCGCCCATCGCGACATCGACGCGCACCTGGCCCGGGCCGATCTCGCCCGGATCCTGCTCTTCCACCCGCAGGTCGTTCGGCCCGTGGATCACGACGCACATGCAACGCATACGCATGACAGCCTCCTCAGGCGACCGGCGTGACCAGCGGCGCGCCGGCGAAGTGCGCGGCGAGGTTGTCGCGCACGAGCCAGCCCATCGACTGGCGCGTCTCGATCGTACCGCTCGCATGGTGCGGCTGCAGCAGCACGTTCGGCAACGCGAGGAAACGCGGGTCGATGTGCGGCTCGTTCCAGAACACGTCGAGCGCGGCACCGGCGATCGCGCCGCGCTCGAGCGCGTCGAGCAGCGCCGGTTCGTCGACGGTCGTGCCGCGCGACACGTTCACCAGATAGCCTTGCGGCCCGAGCGCGTCGAGCACGGCGGCATCGACGAGGTGGCGCGTCGTCGGCCCGCCCGCGAGCGTGACGATCAGCAGGTCGCACCAGCCGGCCAGCTCCGCAAGGTCGCCGAAGAAGCGGTGCGGGCTGTCCTCGCGCGGCGCGACGTCGAAGTAGCCGAGCTCGACGTCGAAGCCCGACAGCCGGCGCGCGAGCGTCGAGCCGATCCGGCCGAAGCCGACCACGCCGACGCGCTTGCCGTAAAGCCGCGTGACGAGCGGCATGTCGCCGTCGCGCCATGCGCCGGAACGCACGTACGCGTCGCCGGCGCCGATGCGGCGCATCATCGCGAGCGCGAGCCCGACGCCGAGGTCGGCCACGTCGCCGGTCAGCACGTCGGGCGTGTTCGTCACGCGGATGCCACGTGCGCGCGCGGCGGCGAGATCGATCGCATCGGTGCCGACGCCATAGCAGGAGATGATCTCGAGCTTCGGCAGCGCGGCGATCAGCTCGGCATTCGCGCCGAGATCGCCGCGCGTCGCGATCGCGCGCACGCCGGCGCCGTGTTCGGCGAGGAACGCCGCGCGGTCGGTGGCTTCCCACAGCCGGTGAACGTTATAGCCGGCCAGCCATGCGTCGTCCCACGGCTGGTAAGGGCCCGTCATCAGCAGTTCGGGCCGCTGGGTCGATTCGTGCGCCATCTGCGCTTGCTCCTGTCGAGGTAAGTTGAATGCGAAAGCGCGCCGGGCCGCGTCAGCCGCCCGGCGCGTTCATGCGTGCCGCGCGAGCGCATCGGCGTCCGGTGCCGGCGCCGTCTGCGCCGCATCGAGCGGATCGTCGAGATCGCGGTTCAGCGTTTCCGGCATCCGCGATGTCGTGAACAGCGTGATCAGCGTCAGCAGCACCAGATAGGCGGCGATCGGCACCCAGGCGCGCACGCCGGCCGTGTGGTCGCCGCCGTGCAGCGCGATCACGGTCGCGATGATCGTCGCGCCGACCAGCGGTGCGATCCCGCCCGCGAGCACGGCCGACACTTCGCGCGAGAACGACACGCCCATGTAGCGATGGCGCGAGCCGAACAGTTCGGGCAGCAGCGCGGCCTGCGCGCCGAGCATCCCCCAGTTCGCGAAGCCCTGCGCGACCGAGATCGCGATCACGCTCGCGACCACGTTCCCCTGGCTGAAGATCCACCACACCGGGAACGCGAGCGCGAGTTGCAGCCACGCGAACGTGCGATACACGCGCACGCGGCCGAAGCGGTCGCTCAGGCGCCCCGCCAGCGGCACCGTGCACGCGCCGACGGTCGCCGCGCACACCAGCGCCAGCGCGCCGATCGGCCCCTTCATCCCGATCACGCCGGCGAGATAGCTGACGGCGAGTGCCTGGTAAATCGACGAGCCGCCGTTCTCGGCCATCCGCAGGCCGATGCCGATCAGCAGCGAGCGCTTCGAATGCTGCACGGCGCTCTTCAGCGGATTCGCCACGACCTGCGCACGCTTCTCGAGCCGCACGAAGGTCGGCGACTCGTGCAGCCGCACACGCATGTAGATCCCGACCGCGACGATCACCGCGCTGAACAGGAACGGCACGCGCCAGCCCCAGCCGTCGGTGACGCGATCGATGTTCGCGAGCAGCAGGAAATAGACGGCCGCCGCGAGCACCGTGCCGAGCTGGATGCCGAGGAACGGCAGCGACGCATAGAAGCCGCGCTTGCCCGGCGGCGCATATTCGGTCATCAGGACGGCAGCGCCGGCCTGTTCCGCACCGGCACCGAGGCCCTGCAGGATGCGCAGCAGGATCAGCAGCGCGGGCGCCCAGTAGCCGGCCGTCGCGAAGGTCGGCAGCACGCCGATCAGCGTGCTCGCGATGCCCATCAGCAGCACCGTCGCGGTCAGTACGAACTTGCGGCCGATCCGGTCGCCGAGCACGCCGAACACGACGCCGCCGAGCGGGCGCACCGCGAAGCCGACGAAGTAGGTGCCGAAGCTCGCGATCAGCCGCATCTCGGCGGTCTGCGCGGGAAAGAACAGCGGCCCGAACACCAGTGCCGACGCGAGCGTGTACAACGCGAAATCGTAGTATTCGAGCGCGCTGCCGAGCGAGCAGGTCCATGCCGCGCGGTTGAGCTGCTTCGTGTCGACGCCGCGGCGCTCGACGGTGTCGCCCGGCGTGCCGGACCCTGCATCGTGCCGCGCGGGCGGCGGGGAAATGCGATCCATCGTTGTCTCCTGTCTCCTGCCTTCCGTTCCGGAACCCGGCGCCATCGCGCCGGGACATCGGCCCGCTCGTAGGGCGGGCTCTTCTGGGAATTCGGATGCCGGCGCGAGCCGGCGCAACGGTGCTGCGCTCACGGCGCAAGCACCGTCGCTCAAACGGCGCTGGTCAGCCCGCCGTCGACGAACAGCGTCTGGCCGTTTACGAAATCGGAGGCGGCCGACGCGAGGAAGATCGCCGCGCCGCACAGCTCGTCGACGCGCCCCCAGCGGCCGGCCGGCGTGCGCTTGCACAGCCAGTCCGAGAACGCCGCGTCGTCGACCAGCGCGCGATTCAGTTCGGTTTCGAAATAGCCGGGTGCAAGGCCGTTCGCCTGGATGCCGTGGCGCGCCCAGTCGGCGCACATCCCTTTCGTCAGCATCCGCACCGCGCCCTTGGTCGCCGCATACGGCGCGATCGTCGGCCGCGCGAGCTCGCTCTGCACCGAGCAGATGTTGATGATCTTCCCGCGGCCGCGCGCGATCATGTGCCGCGCGACGGCCTGCGCGACGTTGAACACGCCGTCGAGATTCACGCGCATCAGCGCATGCCAGTCGTCGGGTTCGAATGCGTCGAGCGGCGCGCGGCGCTGGATGCCCGCGTTGTTCACGAGGATGTCGATCGCGCCGATGCGCGCCTCGAAATCGTCGATCGCCGCGCGTACCTGCGCGTGCTCGGCGACGTCGAACACCGCGTAGTCAGCCGCGAAGCCTTCCTCGCGCAGGTGCCGCACGAGCGTCGCGGCCTTGTCCTCATTGCGATCGTTGATGACGATCGCCGCCCCTGCTTCGGCCAGCCCACGGGCGAGCGTCAGCCCGATCCCGCGTCCGGAACCCGTGATCAGTGCGCGGCGGCCGTCGAGGCGGAACCGGTCAAGCGCGTTGGTCATGTGTGTCTCCTCGTGCCAGTCGAGCCGGCGGCCCATCGCGGCCGGTCTCGCGTTGACGGTATCTTCGGCCGCCGGCCGGGCGCCGCGCCAATGGTCTTTTTTGATCCGGTTATCATGAAATCTGATTACCACTCTCGCCTGCCCGCCGCCCATGGAACTCAAGCAATTGCGCGCCTTCGTCACGCTCGCGGAAGAGCTGCATTTCGGGCGCGCCGCGCAGCGCCTGTTCATCGTGCAGCCCGCGCTGAGCATGCAGATCAAGGCGCTCGAGGAAGAGCTCGGCGCGCGCCTGTTCGAGCGCGACCGGCACAAGGTCGAACTGAGCGATACGGGGCGCGTGTTCCTGCCCGAGGCGCGCGCCACGCTGCAGCAGGCCGCGCGTGCGGAACAGATGGCGCGGCTGTCGAGCCGCGGCGAGATCGGCACGCTGCGGATCGCGTTCGTGTCGTCGGTGCTGCCCGTACTGCTGCCGGCCGTGCTGCGCACGATGCGCGAGCGCTATCCGCTGATCGCGCTCGAACTGAAGGACCTGCCGACGCCCGACCAGATCGCCGCGCTGCGCGACCGGCGGATCGATTTCGGGATGATCCGGCTGCCGGCCGCGTATGCGGGCATCGACACGCGTGTGGTGCTCGAGGAAGGCTTCGTCGTCGCGCTGCCGCTCGACCATCCGCTCGCCGCGCACGATGCGATCTCGCCGGCCGCGCTGCGCGGCCAGCCCGCGTTCGTGCTCGCGCGCCGCTACGCGCCGGGCTTTCACGACGACATGCTGCTCGCGCTGAGCCGCGCGGGCACGACGCTCGAGATCGCGCAGGAGTTCGGGGAATTCACGACGATGCTCGCGCTCGTCGCCGCGGGGATGGGAATCGGGCTGATTCCGGCGGAAGCCGCCAGCGCGCTGCCGCCGAACGTGCTCTCGCGGCCGCTCGACCTGGCCGGGCACCGCACCGGCATCGGCCTCGCATGGACCGATCTCGACAGCCCGCTGAAGCGCGCGTTCGTCGCCGCGCTCGAGCAGGTGACGGCCGCTTCAAGCAATAACGGCGGGCAATAACGACAGGCAATAAAAAAGCCCGGCCGGAAAACCGGGCCGGGCTCGTTCGCTACGCAGGCCGCCTTGCGGCGGCCGCGCAACGTGCGGGATTACTTCGCGTTCGCGAATGCGACAGCCGTATCCAGCATGCGGTTCGAGAAACCCCACTCGTTGTCGTACCAGCTCGACACCTTGACGAGGCGGCCCGACACCTTGGTCAGCGTCGAGTCGAACGTCGACGAAGCCGGGTTGTGGTTGAAGTCGATCGACACCAGCGGTGCGGTGTTGTAGCCGAGGATGCCCTTCAGCGCGCCTTCCGATGCTTCCTTCATGATCGCGTTGACTTCCTCGACCGTCGTGTCGCGCTTCGCGATGAACGACAGGTCGACGATCGACACGTTGATCGTCGGGACGCGAATCGCGTAGCCGTCGAGCTTGCCGTTCAGTTCCGGCAGCACCAGGCCGACCGCCGAAGCAGCACCCGTCTTGGCCGGAATCTGGCTGTGCGTGGCCGAACGCGCGCGACGCAGGTCTTCGTGATAGACGTCCGTCAGCACCTGGTCGTTGGTGTAAGCGTGGATCGTCGTCATCAGGCCGGTTTCGAGGCCGATCTTGTCGTGCAGCGGCTTGACGAGCGGCGCGAGGCAGTTCGTCGTGCACGATGCGTTCGAGATCACGGTGTGCTCGGCCTTCAGCACGTCGTGGTTCACGCCGTAGACGATCGTGGCGTCGACGTCCTTGCCGCCCGGCGCCGAGATGATCACCTTCTTGGCGCCGCCCTTCAGGTGCGCACTCGCCTTTTCCTTGGTCGTGAAGAAGCCCGTGCACTCCATCACGATGTCGACACCGAGCTCACCCCACGGCAGTTCGGCCGGGTTGCGGTTGGCCAGCACGCGAATCCGGTCGCCGTTGACGATGAGGTAATCGCCGTCGACCGACACTTCGCCCGGGAACTTGCCGTGCGCGGTGTCGTACTGGGTCAGGTGCGCGTTGGTCTTCGCATCGCCCAGATCGTTGATCGCGACGATCTCGATGTCGTGCTTCTTGCCGTTCTCGTAGAACGCGCGCAGCGTGTTGCGGCCGATACGGCCGTAGCCGTTGATTGCGACGCGAATCGTCATGGTCTATCTCCTGATGGCTGAAAAAATTCGTTTCGTGCAGCTTCACGGTGCGACGCGCGCGAGGGGTGGCGCGCGTCGCGTATGTCTTTAGGCCAGCACAGCCTTGGCCGTCTCGACGACGTGCTCGACGGTGAAGCCGAAGTGCTTGAACAGCACGCCGGCCGGCGCCGATTCACCGAACGTGTCGATCCCGACGACGCCGCCTTCCAGGCCGACGTACTTGTGCCAGAAGGCGGTCACGCCGGCTTCGATCGCGACGCGGCGCACGCCGTGCGGCAGCACGCGTTCGCGGTATTCGGCGTCCTGGCGGTCGAACACGTTGGTCGACGGAATCGACACGACGCGGGCCGCGATGCCCTGCTGCGCGAGCGGTGCGACGGCCTTCATCGCGAGTTCGACTTCCGAGCCCGTCGCGATCAGGATGATCTTGCGCGCGACGATCTCTTCGTCCCAGTCCTTCAGCACGTAGCCGCCCTTCTCGATGTTCGCGATCTGCGCATCGGTACGCGGGTTGAAGGCGAGGTTCTGGCGGCTGAAGATCAGGCTCGACGGACGGTCGGCTGCGATCGCGTGGGTCCACGCGACGGCCGTCTCGACCGTGTCGGCCGGACGCCACACGTCGTGGTTCGGGATCAGGCGCAGGCTCGACACGTGCTCGATCGACTGGTGCGTCGGGCCGTCTTCGCCGAGGCCGATCGAATCGTGCGTGAACACGAAGATCGACGGCACCTTCATCAGCGCGGCCACGCGCAGCGCGTTGCGGCTGTAGTCGGAGAACGTCAGGAACGTGCCGCCGAACGGCTTGTGGCCGCCATGCAGCGCGAGGCCGTTGATCGCGGCGCTCATGCCGAATTCGCGCACGCCGTAGTTGATGTGGTTGCCCAGCTGGACGCCCGGGCCTTCCGGATTCGCACGGACGGCCTTCGACGCCTTCCAGTTGGTCAGGTTCGAGCCGGTCAGGTCGGCCGAGCCGCCGAGCAGCTCGGGCAGCGCGGCAGCCAGGCCTTCGATCGCCTGCTGCGACGCCTTGCGGGTCGCTACCGTCTCGGCGCGCTCGTTCGCGCCGGCGATGATCGCGGCAGCCTTCTGCGCCCAGTCTGCCGGCAGCTGGTTGGCCATCCGGCGCTCGAATTCAGCGGCTTCTGCCGGGAACTTGGCGCGATAGGCAGCGAACGTCGCATCCCATTCGGTTTCGGCGCGCTTGCCGGCTTCCTTCGCATCCCACGCCGCATAGACTTCCTGCGGAATCTCGAACGGCGCCCAGGTCCAGCCGAGCGCTTCGCGCGTCTTCGCGATTTCTTCCGCGCCGAGCGCCGCGCCGTGCACGTCGTGGCCGCCGGCCTTGGTTGCCGCGCCCTGGCCGATCACCGTCTTGCAGCAGATCAGCGTCGGCTTGTCCGACAGCTTCGCCTTCGCGATGGCCGCGTCGACCGCGTCGACGTCGTGGCCGTTCACGTTCGGGATCACGTTCCAGCCGTAGGCTTCGAAACGCTTCGGGGTATCGTCGTGGAACCAGTTCACGACGTCGCCGTCGATCGAGATGCCGTTGTCGTCGTACAGCGCGATCAGCTTGTTCAGCTTCAGCGTGCCGGCGAGCGAGCAGGCTTCGTGCGAGATGCCTTCCATCAGGCAGCCGTCGCCGAGGAACACGTACGTGTGGTGATCGACGATCTTCGCGCCGTCACGGTTGAACTCGTCGGCCATCAGCGCTTCGCCGAGCGCCATGCCGACCGCGTTCGCGAGACCCTGGCCGAGCGGGCCGGTGGTCGTCTCGACGCCCGGCGTGATGCCGTATTCCGGGTGGCCCGGCGTCTTCGAGTGCAGCTGGCGGAAGTTCTTCAGCTCTTCCATCGGCAGGTCGTAGCCGGTCAGGTGCAGCAGCGAGTACAGCAGCATCGAGCCATGGCCGTTCGACAGCACGAAGCGGTCGCGGTCCGCCCAGTGCGGGTTCGTCGGGTTGTGCTTCAGATGGCGCGACCAGAGCGCGACGCCGATTTCGGCCATGCCCATCGGCATGCCGGGGTGGCCGGAGTTCGCTTGCTGGACGGCGTCCATCGCGAGCGCACGGATCGCGTTGGCCATCAGGGTGGTGGAGGCGGGAGACGAAGTCGTCATGTCGAGTCCGGAGAACGAGTCGAGGAAACGGGGGCACGGCGGCATCCGGAAGCTCGAGCGTCAATCGTTCCCGGCGCGCGGTGCGGCGCCTGACGGACGCGAAGCGGACGGAGCCTACGGACGGGGCTGCAAAGCTCGTCATTTTAACAGATGGGCTGACATTTCCCTTGTCTATGCACAGTGTTCCGGCACGGTTTTCCGTCAAACTGCCCGCCTCCTATAATTCAGACGTCGGAACTGCCAGCCCTGAGCCGCCCGCCCGTGAGCACGACACTTCTCTTCCACCCTACGCCCGACGCCGCCTACGGCTTCCCGAACGCCCGGCGGCTCGCGCGCGTCGCGTCCCCGCACCAGCAGATCGAAGTCTGGGAAACCCCGCAGCTCGGCCGCCTGTTTACGCTGGACGGCCGGCCGATGACGTCGGTCGGCGACGAGTACGTCTATCACGAGTGCATGACGCACCCGGCCGCGCTCGCGCACCCGTCGCCGCGCCGGGCGCTCGTGCTCGGCGGCGGCGACGGCGGCGCGGCGCGCCAGTTGCTCAAGCATGCGTGCATCGAGCGGATCGTGATCGCGGAACTCGACGACGAGGTGGTCGGGATGGCGCGCCGCTATCTCGACGACGTGCACCAGGGTGCGCTCGACGATCCGCGCGTCGAGGTCGTGATCGGCGACGCCGCGCATTTCGTCGAGTCGACCGTCGAGCATTTCGATCTCGTCGTGTTCGACCTCACGCCGCCCGATTCGCCGGCGGCCGGCCTCTATACGCGCGCGTTCTACGCACGGCTGAAGCGGATCCTGACGCCGTGCGGCGCGATCTCGATGCACCTCGGCTCGCCGGTGTTCCACGCGGCGCGCATCGCCGCGCTGCTCGACGACCTGCGTGCGTGCTTCGCGGTCGTCGATCCGTTGTCCGCGCACGTGCCGCTGTACGGCTCGCAGTGGCTGATGGCGATCGCGAGCGACACGCTCGACGCGGCCGCGCTGTTCGCCCACGACATCGACGAACGGCTCGCCGCCCGCCGCGTCCAGGGCTTGCGCTACTACGACGCGCGGCTGCATGCGTCCCTGTTTGCCCTGCCGTGCGCGCTGCGCGATACACTGGGCGTTCGCCGCTGAACGTCCGGGCGGCCGCCTCGCTTCCGTTTTCCATCGCGTCTTCGCAGGATTCGTGATGCATCGCACCGGGGCGGAACGCCCAGGACGCCGCGCCGCCCCCTGAACGAACGCCGACGCATGGAATCAGAGCACGTGCCGAAGCGCCCCCACAGGAGATTTTCATGACCGATCCACGTCCGGCCAACGTGCCTTGGTTGACGCCCTACCTGGCCGTACGCAACGCGCGCGCGGCCATCGATTTCTTCCAGGCCGCATTCGGCTTCGAGCTGCGCGACGTGCACGACGAGGACGGCGCGATCATGCACGTCGAGATGGCCTACCGCGGCCAGCTGATCGTGATGTTCGCGCCCGAGGGCGCGTTCGGCTCGACCGCGCTCACGCCGAAGAGCGCAAACGCCATCGCGCCGCAATCGTTCTATCTGTATGTCGACGACGTCGACGCCACCTGGCAGCGCGCGCTCGACGCGGGCGCGAAATCGCTGAGTGCGCCGCAGGATCAGTTCTGGGGCGACCGGTTCGCGCAGATCGAGGATCTCGACGGCTACCGATGGGCGCTCGGGCGCCGTCTCGACGCATGACCCACACCGCTACACGCATGAACGAAGCCACCACCACCGCGGCCGTGCCGCGCTTTTTCGTCGACGCGGCACTGCGCGCCGACGCCACGCTCGCATTGCCGGCCGATGTCGCGCGCCACGCGCAGGTGCTGCGCCTGCAGCCCGGCGACGTGCTCGCGCTGTTCGACGGCACCGGCGGCCAGTACCGCGCGCGGCTCGTCGAGATCGACAAACGCAGCGCGCTCGCGCAGATGCGAGTAATCGTTCGTCGACAGCACCGGGCGCGGATGGAATTTCGTGTCGCCGAGATGCCAGACAGGCGGCGCGTACGCCCCGCGCCCCCAGGTTGCACACGGCAAACGATGCAGATCG